>JBLIOI010000028.1:0-41987 GCA_047639675.1 Planctomycetota bacterium
AAAGCGTTGCATGATGTCGCTCGCGATGGCGATGCTTTTGAGAGCGACCTGGCCTTGGTTTCAATCGCCCTCGTCTCTTCGCGCCCTGGAATTGGGGAAGGGGGCCGGCTCGAAGCTTTGCGAGGCGAGCAGGTTTATCTGATGAAAATCTTCTCCAAGGCCAAGGATCGGCGTCGCCCCTGGGCGGCGATGGCAATTGGCTTGCAGGGCTATCATGCTCGCGCCGAAGGTGCACTGTTGTTTGAGTCCACGTCCAAAGCGTTGCGTTGGACTTTTGATCGAACACGTTCGGCTCAATCCTCTGGCGCATACTGCATCGCCTTCGGATTGCGTGGCGACAAGGAGGCCATTCCGGCGATGCTTGATCGTCTCGAGAACACTGGCAACGATGCGGCCCGCGGATTGGTCGCGATCAGCCTAGGACTCGCCGGAGCGCGGGATGCGGTTGAGTCCCTACAAGAAATCGTGGCGGATTCCCGCTACCATCCGACGCTCCTGCGTGATGCGGCCGTTGCCTTGGCACTGCTCGGTCGCAAGGATGTGGCGATGGATCTGGTCGAGATCTTGGCGGATGGACGCAGCAGCGCCGTCCGTGCCGCAGCCGTGTCTGCCATCGGTTTCGTCGGCGACGCTCGTGTGGTCGAGCCGCTGATCAAGCTGATGGAGGACTCCACCCAGCAGGACCGCACTCAGGCGCTGGCGGCTCGTGCGCTGGGCATCGTCTGTGAGGAGGACGCCTTCCACTGGAGCGCGGACTACAACAACCACATGAACTACAGTTCGCTAATGGCCTCACAAACGAACGCTTCAGGGACGGGCTTCCTGGATCAAAAGTGAGGTCATGGGCTACAATGCGGCGCTCGCGTTGCCGACGAATGCCTGGGGGATAGGCTCCCAGGATCACAGGCAAACGCGCAGCCCCGCCGCGCATGAGCTCACCCATAGAACCGAAAGAATCGAATCGCACCCAGGCCCAACCTCCTAAGAAGGGGAATCCGGTGTCGCGTACTTCCTACTTTGTGACTTGTGCACCGGGGCTTGAGCCGGTCTTGCATGAGGAGCTCAGGGCGTTGCGCTTCGCGAAAGTGGAACGTCAAGTGGGCGGCGCTTACTTCGAGGGCAACGTCGAAGACGAGATGCGCGCGAACCTGGAGTTACGCACAGCTGTTCGAGTCCTGCGAAGGCTTTGCCGTTTCCGTGCCGATGATTCGGAGAGTCTCTACGAAGGTGCTCTAGCCGTGGATTGGAGCCAGTATCTAGCTCCCGGCGGATCGATCTTGATCGCGGCGCACACACGCAACTCGGAGTTGGATCACAGCCACTTCATCGAACAGCGCGTCAAGGATGCGATCTGTGATCAACAGCGTAATGTGCGCGGTGGGCGACCGGAGGTCGACAAAGACAATCCTGATCTGCGCATCGACGTGCACCTCTTCAAGGACCGTTGCACCTTGTCCGTTGACACTTCAGGTGAGCCTCTGCACAAGCGCGGCTGGCGTCGCTTCCAGGGCGGCGCGCCGCTTGCCGAGAATCTCGCTGCGGGACTCGTTCTGCTCTCCGGATGGGACCGTCGATCTCCTGTAGTCGACCCCTTTTGTGGTTCAGCAACCCTGTTGATTGAGGCTGCCCTGATCGCAGCGGACGCCGCGCCTGGGCTCTATCGCGAGCATTTTGGCTTCCAAAGCTTCCCGGATCACAATCCCAAGCTCTGGCACCGCCTGAAAGAGGCGGCTAAGGAGCGTCGGAAGCCCATAAAGAAACTGCGCTTGGTCGGTACCGATGCCAGCAGCGATGTGATTGGTGGGGCAGGCGCGAACGTGGTGAATGCAGGTTTGGAGGAGAACATCTCGCTCTCTGTTGCGTGCGCCGAGGACTTCAAGCCCAAGCGTGGTTGGAACGCTTGGATTTTGACGAACCCTCCCTATGGTGAGCGGCTTGGTAATGCGCGCGAATTGGCGGACGTTTACCGCCGACTTGGCCGCGCCTTGAAGGATGGGGCATCGGGATACTCCCTGGTGATGTTCTCAGGTAATAAGGATTTGACCACAGCCACGGGGATCAAGTTTGCCTCGCGTATGGAGTTGGCGAACGGTGCGCTGCCGTGCGAGCTTTGTATTGCGCAGCTGTAGCTGAAGTGGAGTGACTCCACTGGGGCAAAGCGCCAGGCAATCTATTCCTTGTGATAGTCTGGCGAGCACCCTTCGCTGCATTACTGCGTACAGCCGGCCGAGTTCTGACAGGAGACCCGTTAGGATTCGTTAGCCGTCTGCTTCACGTCGCCTTAAGACAAACACGCAGTCGTCATGTTTGCCATCAAGCTTTCCGGTCCAATCGACTTCATAGAGGAAGTCGTGCACGGCGACCAACTCAAACTCGGGCACCTGACGAAATAGGCGCCGGACTTGGGCGGCATCGTAGGTGCGGAAGTACCATTCCGTTTCCGAGCGTAGTTCGCGCCCTCGGTCAGTGATTTGAAGTCGGTTGCGAACTCGCTCCCGGCGAAGTTTGCGCTCGGGAGGCCATGTTTGCGTATTGCAGATGACTTTCAGAGCGGCGCGACTCTCGACCCAGCGTTCGCGTTCGACGGACTCGGATCCGTAGTTTGAAAGGTGAAAGCCGAGTACATACAAGCCGCCCGGTTTCAAACTATTGGCGACGCATTGCAGGTGGGATCGAGCGCCCTTGGCGTCGAGCACGTACTTGAATGTGCTCACCAAGCAATGGGCCAGGTCGAACCGATTGCGGTACTCGAAGTCTTCGAGTCTTGCCGTCTTTAGTCGCGCTTTCAGCCCGCTCTTCGCAAGACGCGTTCGAGCGTACTCAAGCATTGGTGGAGAGAGGTCAAAGCCCGCGGCTTTCCAGCCACGCCGCGCCATCTCTGCAACGAGTCGTCCGCTACCACAGGCGGGCTCCAACACCGCTTTGCCGCGAGTCTTGCCGTACTTGGCTTGTACCGCTTCCAAGAAGTCTGCTTCGTCCTGCGTGCCCGGGTCAAAAATCAAATCGTAGTAGCGCGGAGTGTCGTACCAATCGATCTCTTCGTAGCGGCTCATCTTGGCGGCGATAGCTGGAACTGCTGCTCGCGCTTCTCTTCTCGCGCCCGCTTTCGCTCTTCGCGCTCGGTGCGCTTGCGTCGGCGGTTTCCGCGCTCTTCTTCGGTTGCCTGCCAGATAGCCTGTTCGAGAAGTGTGGCGTCCCATTCAACCGCATCGCCCTTGATCTGATCTCTTTGGACCAGGGCATCGAGGGCCTTCAAGGCCACCAAGGCCGTGCCTCGATAGGTCGAATGCAGGAGGTCCGCTTGGATCAGCGTTTGCTTGCGTTCGACGTCGTAGACATTGTCGCGGAAGCGGACTGTCTCTTGACTGTGTTGCTCGAGCATTGAAGCATGCAGTGGATAGATTTGGACCAGCGGGCGTCCACTTGCCCATTGATGCAAGCGCGTATTGATCCGCGCTAGGCAGTCGGGGCTCGGCAGTTGGCTCTTGCTAATCATGGCCTTACGCCCGGAGTTCTCGTCCGGTTTCTTGGCGGCACTCGTGACGTCCGGTAGGTCGCCGAGCAAGAGCGGACAGTTGAAGTCGTCGATCAGGCTCAGGCCACGCTCAATCATTTGCATGCGCTGTTCGTCGGTAGCGCCAGCTCCATGGCCGAACCAGAAGGCAAAGTCGAGTGCGATAATCAGGTCGGGTTCACGGGCAATTGCCTGGTCCACTTGCTTTGAGCCAAGTCCCAGCGGATCGGTAAAGAGGAACGCGCTTGCCAAGCTATGAACCTTGGCGTTCGAGCCCTTGATGGCCAACTCGAAGGTCCGTGCCAAATCGAAGTCGGCATCCAGTTCGCCGCGTAAACCGAAGCCCGCCGAGAGGCTGGCGCCGATGACGACGATCTGGGTGGGGGCTGAAACCGCCGGTTTTATCGGCTGAGAAGCCTGCGCCGGACAGCTGGCGAGGACGAGTAGGAAGGCAAGCATGGCTGGACTATAGCGCGCCGCCTACCCGATTGCTCCTACGGTCGGATCTTCCAGACAGCCGCCGCTGTGGGCGCTAGCTCCGTGATTGTCACGGTCTTTAGGAGCGGGTCCCAAACCCAAGTGCTATCGGTAATGTCGTCGCGCAAGACTTCCTGCGGAATCGACGCGTAGCCTTTGATCGTTGCTATCTCAGTCAAACTATCGTTGGTGCTTAGGACCAACTCGTGCTCGACCGAGAGGTCCAGTCCAAGCGATGCAGTATTGATCTCGATCCGCTCCAAGTTAGCCGTTTCATCAATCGTCAAACGATTTCCAGGCTGATCCATATTCCAACGGAAGGGCGTGAATAACTCCGCCGCATCCTGATGAATGCGGAAGTGGAAGTAGGTTGCCTCGCGATCAGCGAGAGCACGGTGCGTCCCAAGACGAGGGATCAGTAGGGTCTTCGGCTCGAGGAAATCGAGCGTCGTGTTGCTACCAAGTGTTGTCCAGTGGTGAGTACTGAAGTTGGTGATGTCCAAGAGCGATTGGATACTTGGGATCAATTGCAACCATGCGTAAAGCACATCGACTTGATTGACCAGATATTGCAGTGGGTCGCTCGACGCGTAGTGATTCAAGACGGGGATGTGCGCCATGTTTCGCGCCTGATCTGTCTGCGGATTCACGACGCTAGAGCTCAGGTCAATATCGACGACCGATGCCTGAGAATAGATGAACTCGCGTGCGCCGGTTGGCGATCCGCCGAATAATTGAGGGTCGTCGAAGTAGACAGTGTCCGTGCTGTTCCAGTAAGTGTTGGAAATTGAAACACCACCCGTGTGATTGACGACAGCTGCAAAGCGCACGTGATCCGGGTCGATGTGGCGCGCCGCGTAGCTCATCATTGTTCCGCCGCCCATCGAGAAACCGACGCCATAGACGCGATCCATGTCGACGGGTAAGAGCCCCGTGACAAAGTCGAGGGCGTACTCGATATTTGTTTGTGCGTAGGGAATCCCGAAGTTGATGGCGTGGGCACCGAGAGGTGCGACGACGTACCAACCGCGGTCGAGCGCATCTTGGAAGATAGGGGTGTTCACGTAACAGTCCCACTCGCTAACGCTGTAAGAGTGAAACATCACCAAGAGCGGAGCCTTGGGCTGGATCGGATTGGTGGGCACACCCATCAAGAAGGTCTCTTGCCAGCCGGTTCCAGGGTCATCGAGTACGATGCTGAAGAGTCCAGGGAGGTGGGTTCGCTGAACACCTGCCACTGCACCTCCGGCGCCTGTGGTCAACGAACCGCCGAAGGTTGCGTTGTTGGTCAGCATGCCGCGATTGACCAATGCTCTATCTCGAGCTCTGTCATCCAGGCGGCTTTGATCCGAGTCTTGCATCAGGGTCAAGCTTGCCGCGGGAGCCGGTGCGAGCGGCGCGGAGCTGACTGCTAGTAGTAGCGAGAGAATCATTTTAGTTTTGTTCCTATTGGCGTCAGATCGTGACGCTCAAGACGGATCGGTGACGCATGGCGAGTGCGGCCCGCTTGCTTACAGTCTACCCCACAATTGGCGGTCCAGGGCTCTTCCCAAATCATTGTGCCTCCAGCACTTGAACGATCTGATCGAGCGATCCAATCACAATCGTCACGCGACTGTAAATGCCTGCTAGGCAGTACTTTGAGAAAGCTTGAGGGCTCCCTCTCCTGGGTTCGTCGCCGGGGCTGGGATGAGGGTTTCTAACCGTCTCCTAGCTCGCGACCAATTTTAGCTTCGATCCAGGCCTTCCACGCGGCGTCCAGCGCAGCGAGCTCGACGGCTCCGAGTGCCGTCTGTAAAGCCTCTTCTTGGGAGTTTCCGCCCTCTAGCGCTCGCACATAGTGCGCGAGAAAGCCCGCACGCCATTCCCTATCCGCCTCGATTTCAACACTGCCCTTTTCATCCGGAAGTGGGTCGCGCAGGAAGTGGACGAAGGACCAAGCCAAGATCAAGTTTCGATATCCACCAGAACCAAACTCGTTGATGCCGTGAAACTCCCCCCGGCTGAATCGCAAGAAGCGCGAAAGAGGGGGCGGATAGGTTCCCGCCGTTTCCGTCGCGAGATGGTCCCACCTATCTGATTCCGCGGGAAAGTGAAGGGCTCCGGGTCCAGAGATGCCCGGCAAGTACTTCAGGCTTTCAAACTGTGCGGACACTCCATACAGGAGCCACGCGGGCACCGGGTCGAGGCCCAGCACCTTGTCGAAGTACTCATGCACGACGACATGCTGCAACGCTGACCAGGTCTCTTGCGAGCGACCTTTTTCATTCTTGCCGTCGTAGATAACCAAGGTGTTCTGTGGTGCATTCCAAAAACCGCTGGTGCCCTTTTGTCCACCGGCATTGGTAAATGCTTGGTGGGACTCATAAATACGGACGAGGGGCCGCTCTTGACCGAGCGACGTAACCGCGGGTGGGAACTCCTCGACGAGTCGCGCATACTCCGCTTCGAGGCGGTTCTTAGCTCCTCCGATCAAGAGCGGATCATCGACGTTGCTCGCGATGAAATAGTGCGGCGATTCATACAGATTCCAACCGGGCTCCGCTGCGAGCTTTCGGGCCAACTCTTGGCGCCGCGCATTCGGTTGCCAAGTCGAAGCAGCTTCGACCACCTTGACAGGTTTTTCAGGGACGTGCTCGAGGGCCGCAGGTTCCACTACCAGGATATCGACAGGTTCGGGAGTCGTCGGGCTGTGGCAACCCGCGAACGCAACAGCGCTCACGAGCCAAAGTGTTCCTTTTGCATTCAATTGCCAAGTACTCATCGTTCTCTAGTCCTCAAAGACAAGGCCCTTGACTAAGGGCTCGTAGGTCATGAAGTCAGTGTGGTGCACGCCAAGAGCTTCCGCCGTAGGTTTCAGCAAGTTGCCCTCGCCCGTGTGGGTGGTAATGATGGGATACAGCGCATCCGGCACGCCGCACTCTTGAGCCAAGCCAACTCCAGTGAAAGGGTGCCTCAGACCTTCACTCAGAATCCAATTCGGCTCAGGCCAGATCTCTAAGACTTCTTCGCGGGTGGCCATACTATCTCAAACCAGGCTTTTCTAAGGGGTCGGGAAGCCTGATTGTAGGCCTCGTGGTGGAGCGCTCCAAGGACGATGGCCTCCCTGCTTCCCAATGGAGAAGATTGGGACCCCAACATCCTCAAATTCAGCCCCGATCCTGAAGGGATGCGCAGGTATCAGCTACCGCTGGAAAATCGGCAACAACTGGTCGGGCAGCGCTAGTACCAAGACATTGATCGCTGTGGCGTAGGTATCGCCGTAGCGCCGGTCCGTCCAGGCTCCATTCTCATTCTGCGTGCGTAGGAGCTTGCTACGTTCTTCGCGCATCCAATTGTCGAAGATGGAGCGGTCGGGGTTTTGCCAGTAGGCCTGAGCTATGTAGAAGCGCTCGTAGAAGGTGTAGCTCAGGTCGGTATTTTGAATGCGGCGCTTGGATGGCACTGGTTGCACATCGCGGGCGCGCAGTTCACGATCTAGATAGTCGTAGCCCTGCTGAACTTCAGGCCCGTGATACTTGCCTGCAGCGTTGAGCGTCGAAATGGCGGCGGCTGTTAGAGCAGGAGTGACCTTGCCGTCGCCCAGCGAGTAGCGGAAACCGCCATCATCAGCTTGCGATCGGCGTACGTAGTCAACGGCCTTGGCGATGACCTGTTTGTCAACTCCGATGCCCGCGCCCTTTGCGGCGCGCAAAGCCTGCACCAAAGCAATCGTGATCGATCCCTCATGTTGGATTTCGCGAACCGGTTCGTAGTACCAACCGCCTTCGTGGCCTTGGGTCGCCTCGATCAGGTGTACGGCAGATTCGAGAGCCGTGACAAGACGCGAGCCGCGGAAGGAAGTGGGGGAAGCGCAGTGGGCTTCGGCTAAGGCTAGGGTGGCAAATCCGTGGCCATGCATGCGGGAGATGGCGTCGCCACCGTCGCTGATGTAACCGCGTGAGCGTGAGCTGCTCTCTTGATCTGTGCGGGAGATCAAATAGTCGATGGAGCGCGCAAGTTCGGCGCCGTGCGGTCCTCGATCGGGGAGGTTACCCGCGGACATGAAGGCGAGGGCGCTGAGAGCGGTAACCGCCAGTCGCGAAGACAAGTCGCCAGCGGAAGGGATCGAGCCGTCGGATTCAGCTGCCTGTTGGGCGGCAAGAAACTTCAGGCCGCGTTCAATGGCGAGGTGAGCGGCGCGTTCGTTACTTGTTGGGCCCTCGAAGGCGATGCTCTCAGAGTTTTGCGCGACACTGGAAGATGTGACGGCGTTGGATGCCTGACGGCGACCCTCTGAATCGCCATCCATAGGTGTACCGAAGCTGAGGAGTGCAGTTGCACTCCAGCAGAAAGCTGTCAGAAAAGTGGAGCGTACTTTCAACTATCTACGCGGGCTGCGCTTGTTCAATTTGCGGTAGTACTGATCGATCCAATCGCGATAGCGCAAGGGCAATTCAGTGCGACCCTCGGAACTAAAGGTGTCGCGTACATGCGAGGGCAGATTGCCCCAACCGTCCTCGCTGGAGGGATTAGCCCCGGAAGCAGTGGCGCCTTCCTTGCCCGCTCCAGATTCGCGATTCTCACCGTCGCTTTTGGGATCGCCTTCGGGATTATTGGGATCTTGTCCGCCGGGCTTGTCGTCGGGCTTAGGGCCGTCCTTCTCGCCATCTTCTCCGGCACCGGGTTCTTCCTTTTCGCCGCCCGGCTTTTCTTCGGGGGCCTCGGGAGTAGATTCAGACGACTGGCCTTGTTCTCCACGGTTGAGCGGAGAGTTTGGATCTTGGCCTTCAGAGCCGGGCGATGGTTGACCGCTTGGAGAAGACCCTGATGATTGTGAGGAGGAACTGAGACTTTGGGCGATCTCAATGATCGTCAGGATGTCATTTTGAACCTGCCTGCCGCGATCCACCGAGTTGCGCAGTAGCTCGGCGATACCGGACTCATCTACTTTGGCCAACGACGAGGTGTCACCGGCGGCGGCATCGGTCAACAAGAGGTCCACTTGGAGTAGAGTCGTCTCCACTTCGCTAAAGAGTCGACGCATGCGCTCCTCGGGAGTTTCCTCACCGCTGGCACCGCCGTTCAGAACTTCATCCATGGTGGGGAAGTCCCCGCCGCTTTCCGTGTCTTGAAAGCCAAAGGCGCTGGCACTTGCCGCCAAGAGGACCAATGCGCCGAGCTTCGAGAGCCCTTGCTTGAGTTGTTGCTTGTTCATCTTCATTACTCCTCGGTTTGTTCGTCTTCTTGGTCTATTTCCTGACCCTCGCCTTGTGTCTCAAACTTCACTTTAGGGGCTTCGAGACCAAGCCTTTGACGAAACTGCTGGAAGAGCTCGGTCGATCGCTCATGGCGGTGGGCCAAGCGTTGAATCTCTTCGAGTAGTAGAGGGTTGATGTCCTTCAATTCATCCAAGCTCTTTAGTTCTGGGTAGAGCACGATCAACTCTTCGACGTTGTCGATCACATCGACCTCCATACGACTCAAGAGCTTCAGCTCGGCGACATCGGGAACCAAACGGTTTTCGCCTGCGGGCGGGGGCTCGCCCGGGGGCGATTCCTCTTGTTCTTTTTCGCGTCTATCCTGTTCTTCATTCAGCGCTTCTTTGAGCCAGACGAGATAGTGGGTGATGTCGGATTGCTTGGCTTGCACGCGTTCGTCGGTGCGGTAGCCACCAGCGGCACCCAGACTGCGAGAGACTGAACTGAGATCGTTTTCAATACGCTCGATTAACTCGGCGAATACCAAGCTGCCCTCCTTGGTGATCGCTTCTCGCAACTCTCTCGCGCGTGTCGCAAGGGCATCCTCATTGCGCGCAATCTTGCGCAAGCGCAACTTCTGTCCGCGCGTTGCAGACTTGCCTGGCTTGCGCCCGGCGTCAATCTCCAGCGTGTCCAGACTTGCTGCATCGTGGGCTTCCTGAATCGCAGTGACCTCTTCGGCAATCTTGAAGAGTAGCTCCTCGTCGCGCAGCTTCTGATACTCCTCTTCTTCAGCCTCGAGTTCCTCCATGGCCTTGGCGATCTCTTGCTGAGTCTTCTGTTCTTGCTTCTGCGCTTCGTCGAGCTCGCCTTTCTCTAGCGACTCTTGGGCGCGACTAGCAGAAGCTTGGGCCTTGGTCAATGAGTCCAACTTAGGGGAGTCTTCGCTGCGCTCTTCCTCGTGCTCCTTCTTGAATTCAAAGAGCAACTTCTCGATGCGCTCCTGTTCCTTGGCTAACTCTTCGGCGCGCTCTTTTTGTTCCTCGGTTTGCGGCTCAACCCCTTCGCTTGCTTCTTTCGCGGCCTTCTGCAAAGCCTCGCTCGCCTTGCGTTGCGACTGCGCTGCGCTTCCACTCTTGCCCTGACTCATGGACTGCGCCGCCTGTTCCATGGCTTCGCTGGCTTCCTGCAAAGCCTCTTTGACCTCCTCCTGCGCCGCTTGGTCCAACGAGCCCTCGGTGGCAAGTTGCTTCATCTCCTTGACGTCTTGCGCTAGTTGCTCCTGCGCTTCGGCAAGTTTTTGACTCTCTTGTGCGGCTTGCGCACCGCTAGATTGGGCGTTTTCTTCGGCGCCTTCTTGCAATGCAGCTTGGGCGCGAGCCAAGGCTTCTTGAGCCTCCGTTGCCGACTGCTGACTGGCTTCTTGTTCGCCGGCAGCAGCCGCTTCCGAGGCAGAGCGCATGGCTTCCTGCGCTTCTTGCAGAGCGGCTTGTGCCTGTTCACGGGCCTCGCCCAGCTCCTGGGGGAGGTTTCCGATGGCCTCTCCTAACTGCTCCGCGCGTTCAGCATTCTGTTCTTGGCTCCGGCTGAGTGCTTGCCCCAAGAAACGCGTCTCCTCCAAAGCTTCACGTAATTCGCGGCGCGCATTCTCGGTGGATTCGGCTGTCGATTGGGGCTGGCTTTGCTCCTCGTCCGCCAGTTGTTCTCCCAGTTCACTTGCCATTTCTTGAGTTTGGCCGCTAGAACTTTGCTCAAGAGCATTCAAACCCTCGCGGGCTACTTGTCGTGCAACCTTCGCTATTTGCTGCACTTCGTCCGCCTGCTCTTCGAGACTCTCTGCGAGCTTGGCGATTTCGGCAGCCGCCTGCTCTTGGCTCTCGGCTTCAGGCCCAGCCTGGCGCAATTCGTCCGCCGCCTTCTCCAGGGCTTCTGCCACAGTCTTGGCGCCCTCATCACCCGAAGTTCGAGCGACGCGTGCGGCACTATCGGCAGCCTCCTCCAATGCTTTTTGTAACTCTTCGCTTGCACCTGATTGGCGCATGCTCTCGGCCGCCTGATTGAAACGCTCGGCTTGCATTTCTGCCTTGCGAGCCTGCTCAAGTATCGGCAGCAGAGCTTCCAGGTCGCCAGCAGAGTAAGGGTCCCATTCGCTTAGTACTGCTGCATCCGTGCCTTGATCTTCGAGCAAGGCGGCTAGTTCCGCTTCGACTCTTTCCAGATCAAGCCCGCCACTCTGACGGCTGAGCGATTCGTTCTGAGCGAGAAGCTCGCGTTGCTCTGCGAGTGCCTGCTCGATGCCGGCTTCCAGTGCCTTTTGAGCATCGTTTGAAGAGTCCTTGCGCAGCTCTTCAGTTTGTTCTTCGAGCTCGGCCTCCGCGTTGGCCATGGCTTTCAATTCACGCTTCTGGCGTTGGATCTTCTCGATTTCATCTTCGAGTTCATCCAGGTCCGGGCGATCCATCAGAATCGAGACCAAGGACTCGAGTTCTTGGATGACTGCTTGCTGCGTTTCGATCGACTGCATGATCTGCCCATTGCGCAAGCGCTCATGGGAACCGGTCATGCGTTCTGCCAAGGTCAGTCCGTCCGAGTCTTCATGGCGCTTGCTGATGTGTTCGAGCCCGCTGCGTAGAAGTTCCGCGGCATGCACACGACCCTCGGCGTCGAAACGATCGGCTAGCCGGTTCATCGAGGCGACGACGCGCTCTAGCTTCCTTCCGAGCAGCTCCTGTTCCGCAACGAGCGCCGCTTGCTCTCGAGTTTGTGGCGCCACATTCTGAGTGGCTGAGCGCCAAGCGGAGGCGTTCGGTGCCAAGAGAGCAAGCAACAGTAATCCCTGGCGTACAGAAGAGTTTCTGATGACTTCGTTCATCTCAATTGTCCTTGTAGTACTGACGGGTTCGATCGAGTTGGTTCTTCTGTGCGCTCAATAGTTCGCGCGTGGCGGCCATCAACGATTGATAACTGTCCCACTCAGAAAGCAGTGCGAGTAGCTTCTCGACCTTGGAGCGAGCTTCTGATTGGACATCAGCAACTTGAAGCAACGTTTCATGCTGAGCGCTGATGTCGAATAAGTCTTGTGAGCGTCGCAGACCGTCGATTGCAGACTGCGAATCCACTTCGCTGATATCTAATGCGAGACCGACGATCTCGACCAGTTTGTCAGCGAAGTCGGCCTTGCCGAGTTTTCCCTGGCGTTGCAAGTCGCACAGTTCGATCCAAGGGGCCGCATGGAAGTTGCGGTCTGCCAGGGCGAGGCTACCTCGTTCGAGCTGGGAGAGCATCAATTCCGCCCGGTCGTCGACACGCGAGTAGAGGAGCGCTTCAGCAATGGAAGCCACTTCTCTGGAAAGGGCTTTGGCGTCGCCGGACACACGTCGTGCTCCACTTAAAGCAGTGGTGATGGCCGAAGTGTCCGCGCCGCCGGGTTCATCGCTTTCCAGGCTGGCGACCAAGTCGTGAGTGTAGCCTTGCTTGTCCTGCATCAATGCGGCCAAGGCTTCGACCTTACCGCGCACGCGTGACAAGCGATCTTGGATCCGGCGCAGGAATTCGCTGGTAGAGATGATGCGTAAGCGAACAGGTGCTGAGCGCGACTCTTGGCTGGACGGCTCGCGATTGTCCGTGGCGCTCACTTCAATTTGAAACACTTCACCCTCGGCGGGCGTGGCGGATCCAAACAACTCGGCGACTTCGATGCGCCTCGCAGCGTACATCGTAGAGTGCGCTCTATCCTGTTCGCCTGAGCGCTCTGCATGAATCGGTGTACTGGCTTCCAGTTCGTGCACGGTCGCGATGGGAGTCTCGCCACTCGTGGCGATCGAACTCCAACTCATGGCGTTGACGGCGAAATCGTCGTAAGCCAATACTTTCAAAGGCAGCGAACCGCCGATGACGCTTTCCACTTCGCCGCGGCTCGGAGATAGCAACTCGATCTCCGGTGCCCGATCTATTTGCACTTCGATACCGAAGAGGCCGGGATCGGGATTGGTTAAACCAGTGGAGTCTTGCAGCTCAAAGCGATAGCGCAGACTCTCTTGAGCGACCAGATCGAAGGCGAGAGATTGACGCGTTTCAACGAGTGCATTCGCTGCGTCCAGGGTCGGAAAAGAGCGCTCTTCAAGTTCGTGTACTTGATCCCGTGGTAGAAGTCGCACGATGCCACTTGCGCTGGCGGGGTCCGGCACCATGAAGATCGAAATCTTAGAGTTGGCCAGCACGCGCACATCGCGATCGAGCTCAACGCGTTCTGGCAAACCGCTATAAGCGGGCGGCACGATCTGAATCGCGATGGCGGAGATGTCCGGTGGTTGCAAGACCCGAATACGAACGGTGGGGGTGCCGTCTTGATCGTCACCACCGCTAATGCTGAACACCATGTCTTCCTGCACGGAGCGCAGCAGTGTGCGGAAGACGCCGCGGCCTGCGCTACCGAGCAGTGCTTCATGCCCGCCCTCGAAGTTTATCTGTACATCGTCTGGAATGCGTCCCTCAGAGCGAACGATGACTGGCAGGTCGTTGCCGCGAGCGATCGATAGCTCTAACAAATCGCGAGAAGAGTGGAGCTCTCCAGCCAACGGGATTTCAACTATCAAGTGGGTGTGCTGGGGCCAAGGCGTTGGACCGCCTGAGATGCGCGCGAAGAAGATGCGTGCAGCATCTGCTTGCAACATGAAGGTCAGTGCGGCAGCAGCGACACTGAGGGCGCCTAGGCCAAACGAAGTCCGCGCGCCGCGCGGATCTGTGGTCGTTGTCAGCTCGAGCTGGGCTGCGCGTTCTTCTGCCTCGCGGATGACATGACGAACCAGGTCCTGGTCGATTTCACTGCCCGTTTGCTCTGACCCCTCGCGTAACTCAACCGCGCTAACCAGTACCTGCTTCAGCTCCGGATGAGCTCGTTCAACGAGTACAGCCAAGCCACTTGGACCGGGTATTTTGCGCAGCCTACCAATCAGGTCGCGCCACAGAACGATGACCGGCAAGGCGACGATCACGACTAAGTGAGCCAGGCGCACAGCGCTGGGCACGTGCAAGGTCCAGTCGATTAGGAAGGCGGCTAGCGCTAACACGGAGAGCGCGAGTGCTGTTCGCCCAATACCAAATAGCCACACCTCGCGCGTCAGTCTCGAGCGCAAGCGCTTGAGCAGTTTGTCTATCGCAGGCGTGGGTACCACGTTTGCGTGATTCGGCTTGGATTGATTCACAGGGTGATTCAGCGCTGGAAGATCGGAAGGAAGCGGTAGGGGATCTCAAGGATCAGGACGGCGAGGGCTGTACCAAAGACCGGTCCCGGACCAGTATTATTAGGCCAGGATCCGTCCTCAACCTGCATCGAAAGCAAGAGATCGCGGACTTCCTCGAAGTAGGGTTTCCAGTAGGGGGCACCGACTGTGTACATCGCCTGTACGCCGTAGTAGTGGCCGTACCAGAAGAAGTAGTGTCCGCGCTTGCGTATGCCTTGGTTGCGGTTGAAGCTCGGCATCTCGCGGTTGAGGAACTCGATACCTTGTTCGATCGACTTATCGGAGTAGATACCAAGCCCGTGCAGAGCAGTGACACCGGCGGCAGTTAGAGGAAAGGTCGAACGTGAGAAGGCTTCCTTCTGATAGGAGAAGGTTCCTGCTTGAGGAGAGTTACTATAGCCGTAACTTTGACGGCTATTTGATCGATGATCGTCGGTGACTGCCGAGTCCACCACATACTTTGCGGCACGGTCTACTGTTCCGCGTGGTACGCGAATACCAATGTTGCGCGCGGCGCGAAGCGCGAGTACTTGGCAGACGACGATCGACATGTCCGATTCGATGGCGTAGGGCTCGTAGCGCCAACCTCCATCCTCGTTCTGTGACTTGACGATGAAGTCCACGGCCTTTTGGAGCTTGTTCTTTACATCCTCGCGTCGAGTCGTTCCATAGACCTCAGCTAGGAACAATGTCGCGAAGGCATGGCTGTACATTCGGGTTCGATAACGCGTGACGTAGCCGTCTTCTTGAACGCTGTCCAAGATGAAGTCGAGACCGCGTTCGATGTTGTCGCCATAGGGGCCGCGGCCAGGCAAGTTACCGCCCGCCAAGAATGCCATGCAGGCCAGGGATGTGACACCTACGTGCCCATTGTTCGTGGATGTGAAGTTGTAGTCGTTGTTGAGTTTATAACCGATTTTAGCGGTCCAACTTCCGTCCTTGTTCTGCTCGTTGGCAAGCCAGCGCAGTCCTTTGTCCACTGCTTGCTTCTGCTTTGGAGTGACCACCAAGGGGCTGTCATTAGCCACCGGCGGCGCTAGATCTAACGACTGCGCGCTGGCGGAGCTCATCATTAAGCTTGTGACCAATAGCAGTGCTCCAACTCGGCATGCCTTGTTCTTCAGTGTATTCATCATCATCTTTCTCACTTCAACGCAATGCGCTGAGTCCATCCTTACCCGCCAGTATGAGGAACTGCCCCAGGCCCCGCAGGTGAACATCGGCGCTCGTTCCTAAATCGGTTGCCAAGGGAATCAATGCAAGAGGGCGGCCAGTGTTCTTATCCATGATATGCAGGGTAGAGCTCGTTTGTCCTAGACGTCGCTCGCCCTTCTCGCTGAAGACCATCGCAACGCTATTGGAGCTTTCCGCCGGCAGTTGAATCAGAGAGTTGTGCAGGTCTTCTCGCGAAATGTCTACGTCGTGCGTCCATCGTAGGTTTCCAAAGGGCAAGTTGAGGCTCTGGATGTGCATGCTCTCTTCGCCCTCGCTGAAGGAATAGAGATAGACGTTGGGGCTTTGCAGCTGCACTCGTTTCTCTTGGTGGATACCAATCAGACGGTGATCCTCCTCAAGCTCAAAACTGCTGATACGTGCCGTCGCGCCCATGCTCTGCGCGATGCGCAGTTCAGCGAAGATGCCGAGTGCGCCTTCGCCGCGATCTCCGCGGGCTGGCAGCAGCACAAGGAATGTGCGGCCTTTATATTGGACGATTGAACGGAGTTCCCGTTGTCCTCCTAGGACCTCGCCGAAGTTGACGCTCCAAACCTCTTTGCCATTCAAAAGGTCCATGGCGACGATGTGATTGCGCTCTTCGTTGCGGCCATTGAGGAACCAGGGCACGATCAAGAGTCCATCCTCAATCCAAGCTGCGTCGTGCGCAGACTGGTGAATGCGCGTGGGCAACTCAAAGTTGGCGATGTTCCGACCGCTGAAGAAATCGAGCACAACTCCGCCTGTCTGGTTGCGACGCGGCATCACAACGATGCTGTCGCTGCCAACGATCAGGTCGCGATCCTGGTGACGCGGATCGATCTCCGCGCTCCATATTTCTAATCCACCGCTCCAATCCAGCGCGTGGATTGCATCCATATCACCTGTTGAACGCACGCTGACGATTACCAAGCCGGATTGGACATTGATTGAATTGACATTGCCGTCGGGAGCAATCCAATCGCCATTCCAGAGATGAGAACCGTCCTCACGACTCAAGGAGAATACGCCCTCGGGCGTCGCAACAACCACTGCGCCCGGAGCGAAGCCGATCTTGCCATGCCAACTGAGAGTCTGGTATTCCGCCGGTATCCGTGATTCCCACAGGGTGCGCGGAGCCGAGCGATTCAAAGCATCAGCAGCGTAGGCGATGAAGCTCACCTCCCTTCCGCGCAATCCAGAATCGCGGGCAAATAGGAGTACCTGCGGCTCATTCAGGTCTTGGCCTTGCTTTGGCGGAATGACTCCGAGAAAGCGATGTAGGCCTTTGCTCTCCAGGACTTCAACGAGGCCGGACTGGAAGTCCGGCTGCTGAAGGTCTTGTCCATCCGATGATCCAGGAGTGATGTCTTCGAACGCGCTCGCCAGTTCTTGCAGAGTGCGTCCGTTGTGCGGTGGGAGGTCGGAACGGAAATTAGGTGCCGCTGGAGCCATGGCGCGGTAGAGGGCCGCCGGGTATGCCTGATTGCCGGAGTTCAGAAGAGTCGCTCCCAAACTCATCAGCAATTGAAGCTCACGTTCTGTGGCGTGTTCAGGCGACCAATCTTCGGGCAGTTCACTCATGGTGATCTCTGCGACCGCTTCGATGTCACCTTCTTGGGTAGCGATCACTAGCAACGTATCGTTGGCTTCATGCGAGGCAAGTGAGCCAGGGTAGAGTTCGCCGATACGCAGGAGCATTTCGCGATCTTCGTTACTGCGCGCGACAGTCAGAAGCTGATTGGCCTCGACTTCGTAGCGCGCATACGGCTCGCGACCATAGAGCTCAATCAGCTGCCAAATCCTGCGTGCCGCAAAATCTAGCATCGATTCGTGGGTCGTACCGGGATCCGGTAGGGGTTGGATCGGCCAGCCCGCGAGTAGCTTGTGCAATTCGCGGAGTTCTTGAGATGGCTGTGCGTCTTCCGCAGCAATTTGTGAGCGTTCAAGACTTGTCCACATGGAAACAGGCAGTCGCCAAATACCCATCCCTCGCTCGGCGCCGTCAATTAGCGGAGCAAAACGCCAGCCATAGGGTAAGTTCGGATCAAGTTCGACTTGCGCGGACATGCTGAGTGAGCCGCAGCTTGCGCCGAGGGTTTCAAGTAGCTCATCGCGCGCCACGTTGTTTGCTGCGAAGAGCAGATTGTATTCCTCGATCAAAGTGTCCCGTAGGGACTCGATATCCGGTGCCCATTTGCGGGCCCTTTGCAGAGCTCGTCTAGCGGAACTTCCATCTGCCAAGTCCAAGTAGACCAGTGCGCGAGTTCGCAACAAGGAGTGCATCGCTTGCGTCAGCGCCACACTGGGCTCTTCCAGGGAGGCGTAGGGTTCGAGCAGCTCTTCTGACTCGACTAACCAATCGCGCGCTTGCCCCGTACGTCCGGCTTGCAATTCTGTGCGGCTGCGTTCGGAATACAGACCGGCGAGGTAGAGCGTAGATTCCTCATCGCCGCCACTCTCTTCGTAGTTGCGCTTACCACGCGTGAGCAGCATATCCCACTCGAAGTAGCCCTCCAGGTGTCCGTTGTTCAGGGTGTAGAGCGTCCCATCCTGCACCAGCAAGTTGCCGCTATGACCACCCTTCCAAGGCACTGACTTATGGCGTCGTCCGCCACCAAAGCGGTCCACCTCAATGCGCTCCGAACGCGTCGGAATGATGATGCGGTCCGCGAGCAGGAGTGCGCGTGAGGCGGTTGAGGCGCTCTCTTCAATCAGCCCGGCCGGATAGCGCCAAGCGAGTTCGATGGGCATCTCGCGATGCAAGCCCGCTGACGAGCGCAATGCCATCACTGGCCAACCGCCTAGATAGACCGTGTTGGCGTCCGCACCAATGAGCAAGTTGACATCGTCGCGGTAGGGGCCCGCAAGTTGGTCGATGTCCGAGTAGGGCATGCTCCACAGCAGATCGCCGCTCATCAGATCGAAGCCAATCAGGTCACGGCCATCGAAAGGCGTTACGACGATCACTCCATCCGCAACCACGGGCGGCGCGTTTCGCCAGTAATTCTTGAGACGTTGCGCGCTGAAGCTCGAACGCTGGGGGATCGGAACTTGATCGTAGAGTGTTTCCCACAGGATGCGGCCTGAGAATAGGTCGAGGGCCGCTACGGCTCCCAGTTGGGTGAGCACCACAACGCGATCGCCCTCAATGCGCACGGGCGGAGCGCTGAATTCACGTTCTGCTCGGGCGAACATATTTAGTTCACGTTGACCTGAGACAAGTTGCGTCGTCCACAAGGGCTCTCCGCTGACGAGGTCAAAACAAGCAACGTAGAATTCGATGCGACCGTACATGCGGTAGACGGGAACGAAGATTCTGCTAGATGACACAACCGGCGGACCAGCGACGCTAACACGATCGGTGAAGCTGCCCGACTCGCCGTCCCAATTGACTGGCGGTCGATGATTCCAGAGTTCCTTCCCACTTTCCAAGTCGTAGGCGTAGAGCCTTCGGTCGGGGATGATGGTTGTGATCGCAATGTTCCGGAACCTCTCTTTTTGCAGGTCCGTGATTGGGATTTGGTGGGCGCTGACCACGATCCGTTCTGAAGCAGCCGGAGAGATAATTGTGTCGCGTTGAGAAACCCCATCAAAGAAGTCACGTTTCTCGGATGTAGTGAGATTGTCCCAGCCGCTGGGCTTCTCGCTTGACCAATGCAAGGCACCGGAATATGCGTTGACCGCAAAGAGTTGCAGGGAATCCGAGAAGAGCACCATGTCGCCAATGCGAATTGGAAATAGGTTGCCGGAGTTGCCGGGGTCAAAGGCGTGATTGGGAGGCAGCTTGAAGGGCCGCGGCCAAGTGCTGGCATCTGGACCAGGCGTCCCTTTGGCTCCTTCACCGGGGCCGGGAAGACGCATGCTGCCGTTGTGATCGCGGCGCAAGCGGTTTGCTTCGGCTAGCGGATTTTCATCGGCCATGGTCGCCAATGCCAATTGACAGCGTCGCTTCTCACCCGCGGATAGCTCAGCGCCCGTCGCTTCCAAACTCGACAGAGCAGCTTCCCATTCGAAGGGGTCGTCACTGCTCCGCAAAGTTGTTTGCGTCGCGCCATGGGCTAACAAGCGCCGGCCGAGGGCGCGTCCCCATGCAGCTCGCGCGGGTTCGATGTTTCCGAGTTCAAGCTCCAAGTCGCCCAGGGTCCACCAGGCGAGTACCGCGTATTCGGTTGCAGGCCAGCGTTCAGTGACTTCGACGAGTGCTTGGCGATTGCCGTTCGCGCGCGCCTGTTTGAGTGCGGCATTCGCATGCCGGGAATAACGCCGTTCGTACAGTTCGCGCGCCGCTGGCGGCAAATCGAGAAGCATGGAGGCCGCCCAGCCCGCCGCCCCATGGTGCAAGGGCGAATCTCGGTCGCCGCGACCACTGAGGGGAATCAACTCGGAGCGATGCTCCTCGATTAAAACCTGCAGGTCTTCGATCGCTTCGTTCCATCGTTCGGCAGCGAGGTGCGTGCGCGCACGTTCAGCGCGCGCGGCTGCCGCTCGCGTTGAGGGAATCGAGAAGCCTGTGATGCGCGCCGAATCATCTTCTTCGCCTTCAAAAACCTGGGCTTCTGCCCGGTTCAGGCCCGTGATCATCCACACCAAGATCACTGCGTTCACACACCGTCTCCAGAGTGCGCTGTGCGCTGCCCCAAGCCGGTGTGTCTGTCGCTTCTTCATTTGTCTTATAGAATGGATGTCAGACCAATTGATAGCGCTTGCGCAGGATCCACTCGCTGGTCAGAAGACCTAGAATGGCAAGTAGCGTAACCCAGTTGTCCCAGGCGTCTTCGAGGCGTGACGAGATGGGCTCGCGACGTTCTTCTCCACCGGGGAACTCGTCCAGTAGCAGAGCGAATTCCGCCAAGCTCAGCGAACGCCCCGCGGAAATTTGTGACATGGCTGCCAAACCCTCAGGGTCAGGAGAGGGATCGGCACTTTCGCGCGAGGGCAAGAGCACGTCAAATTCAGTCGTGGCGATGGCTTCGCCACCGACTTGAATCCAAGCGCGCCAAACTCCCGGTTGGTTGAGATCAAAGGAAGAGCGATAAATGCCCTCGCGTCCTGCAACCAGGGCAGCGGAAATGTCACGTTCATTCCCGTCCGGGTCTCTGAGCTTGAGCTCCTGGATCGAACGATCGCTGGGGCGGAAGTCCTCATTGAGGACGCGCGCCTCCAGCGTGACTCGCTCATCCAAGCTGTAGCTGCTGCGCAAGCTGTCCAAGTGATAACGACGGTCGCCGCTCTTCAAGCGGCCCAGCGCCAACCAGCGAATTGCGTTGCGCCAGAAGCGTCCGTGGTAACGATCGCCGAAGCGGTAGCGCCACATCCAAGTGGAGTCGATCCCCAGGAACATTGTGCGACCGGCGGGGTAGTAGCCGACCGCGAGTAGCGGGTGGCGCCCGTAGGGTCCGCCATTCGTCGGGTGACGCAAGAGAACTTGGCTACCCGGCTTGGCACGTTGCACAACGGAGTACCAATAGTGTCCACTGAGACCGTTGGAGTCTTCCCACAAGACCCTGTTCTGTTCGCCATCCGCCGAGAGCCGCACGACCTGGTGCGGCTGGGCAGGACTCTCTAGAGTCGGGTGGAATGCAACTGTCGTGTCGCCCTGGTAGGGCAGCCCGCTGGTCGAGTCGAGAACGATGGGCATCAACTCCTCGAGCTTGGTGTCGAGGTAGCTGCGCGGGTTCTCGAACTCGCCCGCACTGAATAGTACACCTCCGCCACGCATCACGAATTCGAGTAGCGACTCCTGGAACTCTTCGCAACGCGCGGGATCGGGTGAGATCGCGTTGGGGTTGAAGTCTCCAAGAATGATCACATCATAGTTGTCGAGCAACTCGCGACGATCCGTCGGTACTTCTAAGAGGGACGGGAGCCCAGGAGAATGCTCTTGAATGAAGTCGGGTGTAGCCGACAGCAAAAACACTTGTAGGGAAATGTTTTGGTCGGCGCGCTTCAGAAGTTCCTTCAAAAAGCGGTACTCCCAACGCGGGTAGCCATCGATGTACAACACTCGAATCTCTTCAGGCATCACACCCACCGAGAACTCTACGCTGTTGTCATTGAGCAGTGTTTCTTCTGGTATCGGATTGACTGTCACGCGGAACCTGCGCACCCGTTGGCCTTGATTCGGAGCCTCGGCAGGAGCAAGGAAGCTGACGCGTTCGCCCGTGTCGTTGGGAGCCACGCTCTCCTCGGTGATCAAACGTGCATCTTCACCACGCTCGTTCAACTCCTCAAGCACCACGATGGTCTCCGTTCCCGGCTCCAGTCCGCGACCGGCGACACGAACAGTGATTGCGATTTCATCGCCTTCCAGCACGTCTTCCGGCACTTCCGCTAGCTCGACGAAGACGTTTCGCTCTCGACGCGTGTCGCCGACGACGACAGTGTGAATCGGTATGCCTGCGGCACCGGCGGAGCGCGCAGCGTCGAGGGGTGAAGAGCCGCCGTTGCTGCGCCCGTCAGACAGAATTACGATGTCGGTTAAGTGCTTGCCGCGACTTTGCGCCATGGATTGGCGAATCGCATCGCCCAAGTACGTTCCGCGCCCGCGGGCGGTTAAGGCTTCCGTGCTGGAGAGCGGAGCGACCTCTTCTGCAAAACGTAATAGGCGCGCTTCATATTGATTGCCCGCAAGATGAGGGAGGAGCTGCGTGTCCAGAGCTCTCGCCGCCAGTTCCGAACGGGTTGTATTCTCCAGGCTAGTAGCACTCAACCCATTCAGGGCTTCACGCGCCTCGCCGGCTCCGAGGTAAGCGTCTTGTCGTTGCATCGATGCAGAATCATCGAAGAGTACGAGCACTTGAGCTTGCCGGACCTCTTCGCTGTGCTGGACGAGAACAGGGCGGAAGAGCACGAAAAGGAGGACGAGCAGGCTGGCAAAACGTAACAAACTCAAACCCGTTCGCGCGCCATTGGATACGGATTCGCGCGCATAGGTGGCCCAGGAAATGAGTGCTGCGAGGGGTACTAAGATAAGTACCACAACCCACAGCTCAGGCATTTCTAGAAAGCGCCAAGTCTCGCGCACGCTGATGTCTTGTGCTGCAGCCACTTGTTCTTGAAGAGCGCTGAAGCTCATGCGTACTTCCTCCGTCGGCCAATCCAGGAGGACCACAGGGATTCGACGATCAAAAGCAAAAGGACCGCGAAGGCCAGTCCACGCCACAATTCGCCGCGCCGAGGCGGCAACCCGTCCTGTTCTTGCGTCTCTTCACCCAATAAATGGAGTTTCAATGATCCGTGTAGATCTTCCAGTTCTAGTTTTGTCAGCCGAGCGAGTTGGCTTTCCCTTCTTGGAACCTGAACTGCGAAGGACAGCTCGCCCGCCCCTTCAGTTTTCAAGCGATAGAGTCCCGCCCGCGCGGTGTCTTGACCTTCGATGGTTGGCAGGAGCCAACGCTTGCCGTCAACTTCCACAGCTTCCGAATCGATGCTGCGGCGCGTGTCTCCGGGAAGTACCAATTCGATCTGGCGCGGAAAACTGCGCACCTCAGCTACAAAGGGCTGGCCCGGTGCGAGGGTCTTTGAAATCTGAGGTGGAGTTCCCGCAGAACGCACGAAGTCATAAACGAAAGGCACCAATGTCGGACCCCAGGTCGGAAGAGCTGTCCAACTCTCATCCATCGAACTAGTCCAAAGATAGACTCGGCCACGATCGTACTGGCGTTCAATGAAAAGCGGCGATGAACTGGCGTCGTCGATTCGCGCTAGAACCTTGGCGTCATCAAGCGCTGTAGCGAAGATGAATTCGTAGAAGGGAGCTTCGGTGAGCAATGATCTCCAGCGCTTCTCGGCGAATAGCGCCAAGGCGGGATGCTCGTCGTCAAATTCCTTGATGCGATAGTAGCCTTGTCGCCGTGAAGCGACCGCGACATTACGGCTCAGTTCAGCGGGGGAGAGTGCGCTCCCGTCGGACTTGTAGAAGCGTGCATTAAATACGTCGGCTTGCACTCGATCTCCCAAACTGAAAACGAGCGCTGCACCTCCGGCAACATGCTCTTCTAGGAGTAGGGTCGTCTCCGGTGAAACACTGTCCACGTTGACGAGCCAGATCAGATCGAACTCACTGATGTCGATGTCGCCACTCTCCAATTCGCGCACGGTGACTTCCATGGGCGCGAAGGGTGAAGATCCGGCGAAGGGTGCATCCTCACCGATCATCGGCTCGAGGATTACCATCAAGCGTGCTGCGGCATCTTTTTCAAAGTCTGCCGAAGGCGAGCCATTGACCAAGAGAGTACGCACTGGCTCGGGAACGGTCACTACTTGGGTGCGTGAGTCATCCGCCGCCAAGCGGTCACCCTCAAGTAGGGCGCGCAGAACGTGATCTCCGGAACTGTCAAAGCTGAGAGGGAAGATTGCATCAACGCTCGATTGACCAGGGATGTCGATGACCTGGCTCGGTCGGCGCACTCCGTCGACTTCGAGTGCCACACGCACGGCGGCTTTCGTGCTGCGCCCATGATTGTCAACTTGAACACGGACTTCGACGGGCGCACCTTCACTCAGCTGCGTTCCCTGAATCTCCAAGTTGGATATCGAGAGGTTGGGGGGCAAGTCGCTCGAGTCCGAGAGCTGTTCAACTTGGACGGTGAGACCCAGGCTTGTCAACTCGTCGAGAACCTCAAACAACCCGCCGACTGCGCCGGGGTCGACTTGGTCTTCAGCGTCAAGCGTTGGCTTGCTCTCAAAATCCTTGCTCTCAAAGTCATTGACGAATGCATTGCGTTGCAAATCGGTCAATACGTAGATTTCGACGCGACCTTGATTGGTGCTAGCCGCTTCTTCGCGTGCAAAATCAAGCACTTCGCTTAAAGCTCCGGCCAGGTTGAATTGTTCATCCGTGGGCTCATGCAGGGCACTGATAGCTGAGAGTGCACCGGCCGGATCGCCCCAGGAAAGTAACCGGGGCCAAGCCCCGCCCATGACTAAGTGGGCGCGGTCACCACGGGATCCATTGAGTTCGCCGACTAGTTCGCGGGCACGGTCGAGGATGCGCTCGTAAACCGAATCAACTTCGCTGCGATAGCCAGTTGAAGCGGAGGCATCGATCACGATGGCGACGTCTCGACGACTCTCTGTCAATCCGGACAAGGGTCCATCCGATCCTGTGAATGGGCGCGACACGGCCAATGCCAGAATCGCGATTGCAGCCATGCGCATCAACAGTAGCAGCAGGTTTTCCAACTGCACTCGTCGACGAGTTTGCTTGTAGGCAGCCAGCACGAAGCGCATGGCGGCCCATTGGGTTGGCTTGTGACGTTGGCGATTCAGCAGGTGAATAATCAACGGGACTGAAGCCAGTCCGACGCCAGCTACTAGCGCTGGGTTAACGAATCCTTCGAAGAATGCGAGCATCCTAACCCCGTCCTCCGCGCGAACGCGCGATGCGCTGGGCCAAGTAGGCCGAGAGCACGCTCTCTAGGTTGTCTGCTGTGGTCACTTGAATGCAATCCACACTCAGAGCGCGCGCTTGGCGTGCGAGCTTCTGGTTGTGGTTCTTGATCTCTTCGATGTAAGCCTCGCGAATCGCTTTCGGATCAATCTTGTGAATGCCGCTGTTTTCCAAGCCAACAAAGCGTGTCAGTTTGTCGAACTCAAACTCCAACTCCTGTGGATCCAAGATCTGAAACAAGATGGGTTCATGTCCGGCGAAGCTCAATCGTTTGACACCTTCCAAGATGCTTTCAGTCTCGTCGAAGAAGTCGGAGAAGACCGCAACGATGCCACGCCGTGAGAGCCGTGATGCAACCCAAGAAAGCACCTCGCCAATCTTGGTCTGGCCCTTGGGCTCGGTTTCCTCAAGCACTTCAAGGATCGCGGCTCGTTGGCTAGCGCCGTTGCCAGGCGGGACCTTGGTGCGATGGGCGTCATCGAAGACCACCAAGCCAACCTTATCACGCGCTGCCAAGGTCAAGTGCGCCATGGCCGCCGCGCACCATCTGGCGTAGTCGAACTTGGTCCAACCCAGCGAACCGTAGTTCATCGATTCGCTAGCGTCGACCATCAAGTGCAGGGCTAAGTTCGTCTCTTCGACGAACTCTTTGACCACCAGCCGTTCCGACTTGGCGAAGACTTTCCAATCGATGTGCCGTAGCTCGTCGCCGGGTACGTACTCGCGGTGCTGTTGGAATTCCACCGAGGAGCCGCGGTGCGGCGAGCGGTGGACACCGGCTTGCAAGCCTTCGACAACCGTGCGCGCCACCAAGGAAAGGTGGGACAGGGCGTCGAGGACTGCCGGGTCGAGAGACTTCGAGCGTGATTTCACAGTGGGACCTATTCGCTGCTTAGCTGTTTTGAGCAACGCCAGGCAATCCGGCGCCAACACCTGCATCGGGCTTGACCTCTTCAAGCAAGCGATCGATCAACTTATCCGAAGTGATGCCTTCAGCGGCGGCGGAGAAGTTCGTGACGATGCGGTGACGGAGCACCGGGTGTGCGACCGCCTGGATGTCTTCGATGGCGACATGGTTCCGTCCCGCCAAAGCGGCCTTGGCTTTTGCACCCAAGATCAAGAACTGGCTGGCCCGCGGCCCCGCGCCCCATGAGACCCACTCAGTCAGGAAAGGCAAGGGGGCGTCCGAACGAACGCGCGTCCCGCGCGTTAAGGCCAGAGTGTAGTCGTAGATGTGGTCGGCAACAGGTATCGAACGAACGGCAGCCTGGATCTCGAGCAGCTCTTTCGCACCGAGCACACTCTTTGGCGTTTGCGTTTCGCCGCCGGTTGTGCGTCGCAGAATCTCGCGCTCTTCATCAAGTGTCGGATAGCCGACGTGCACTTCGAACATGAAGCGGTCGAGTTGCGCTTCCGGCAGGGGATAGGTGCCTTCTTGTTCGATCGGGTTCTGCGTGGCGAGCACGAAGAATGGGTTGGGCAGTTCGTGGGTCTTGCCGGCAGAAGTCACTTGGCGTTCTACCATCGCCTCCAAAAGCGCCGCCTGCGTCTTCGGAGGTGTACGGTTGATCTCGTCGGCTAATACGACGCTCGCGAACAAGGGTCCCGGCTCAAAGCGGAAGGTACGCGAACCGTTCTCCGGGTCGATGTACAAGAGCTCGGTGCCCGTGATGTCGCTAGGCATCATGTCTGGCGTGAACTGAATCCGGTTGAAGCTCAGATCGAGGGTCTTGGCGAGACTCGAAATCATCAAAGTCTTAGCTAGACCTGGCACGCCAACCAAGAGGCAGTGACCGCGGGTCACGATTGCGATTAGCAATTGATCGAGGACCGCGTCTTGTCCAACGATGACGCGGTGCAGCTCCTCCTTCATTTGACCGTGAACTTCGCGGAGGCGATTCAAGCTGGCTTCGGACATGCGTGCTTTTTGGGGCGTGGGGAGGGTTTCTCCCTAGAAATGGGGGTGTTGCGCGGCTGTACGGCTCTGGAACCCTGATGAGGGTGGCCAGAGTCATCTTTCTTCGGGTGTTCTGGGGTCCTAAGTAGAGGCTCCAGCGCTCCCATGTACCTATAAAAGTGGTCAGGAGCCCGACTACGGAAATTAGGCCCTCTGATACCCCTAGGTTACGCCCCAATCCCACCCATTCGAGGGTCGGAAACGCAAAACTGACATGGGACGGGTCCCGTTTGGCGAGATCGAGCCAATCTCCGAGTCCCAAAGAAAATCAAGCTTAGGGACTCGCGACAAAGTTTCGGAGAATCTGCTGCACGGGGAAGGAATCTCGCTGCCCTAGATGGACAGCTATTTTGGACCTATTCAATGACCGATAGCGCCGGGCGTAGGGGTCCGTAATTTGGCACTGGTTCGGATCCAAGCACTCGTACGTGCCCTGGCTCGTGATGTGCTGAGCGACCAGCACCTGGCCGCGGCTTTAGCAGAGGACACCTGGATCCTGTGGATCAAGGGCTCGCGGCGGGACGCGACCCCTGGCAATGATTAGCAATCGTCTCGCGCACGATCGGAATCAACAGCTCGGGTTCGCGAAGAGCATCCTGCGGGCGACTAGGACTGGCGTATGACGATGGCAGCACTTAGAAGAACCGGGTGGACATGCGCTGCTGAAAAGCCTTCGTGAGCATGAGAAGAACCAGGGCATTCCGGTTGGATGTGGTTCGCAAGTCATGCTGACCACCGGATGTTCCGACACAAAGAGGGTCAGCTCTTGCTCTAGCGAGGGTTGCGAAGCCTACTCGGTGCGAACCATTTCTTTGAGCAGTATTGAGGCTGAACTCACCGAGCCCTGACTGCTCAACAGAATTCCACGAAGGGTCACTCGCTCTCGAACAAGAACAAGGCGCCATCGGCAAGCAGATAGATCTTGTTGTCGCGCGCCCACAAGCCACCGGGCGCAAAGTCGGAGGACATCTTGAGTGGTTGGAACGCGGCTAGGTAAAGCTCTTGCTTTCGATCGAGTAGATAGAGACCGCCGCTCGATGCGCACAGCATGGAGTCCTTTGAAATCAATGGAGCGGTGAACCAACGCTCGTCGCGCGTCAGATAAATCGAGTCGTAGCGCGCACCGCTCTCCAAGTTGTGGGCGGACAAGGTGCGCTGAGCACCAGCGCGGCCAAAGGTCAGGGCCTGGCTTGCTGACCCGCCCAAGAATTCTTCGGATTCTCCGATGGCCAAGGGAAGATAAGTCATGAATTCGGGCGCTATTTCCGAATTGGGGCCAGCGAAGTCTAAATGTGTGGAGAGTGGGTAAAGCTCATTACAGTCGGCGCTCGCCCACAAGAGCACTCCGTCTTCTGCGTGCAAAGTGGAAGGCCGCGCGCTGGGTTTCCAGCCGGGCTCGCCCTCTTGGCGACGGCGATTTCGGAATGACCAGCGTAGACGTCCATCCGCCATATCGATCAAGAAGCCAGCGCCGAGATTCGTTCCGACGAAGACTGCACTCTCGTTCTCTTGCAAAGCCGCGCCCGGCGTTCGAATGAGCTGGCTGCCGAAGCGCACACCAAGATCGATGACTACATCGGTGCCGCGACAGAGGAAGTGTTTCCAGCGCGGCTTGCCACTATTCGTATCGAGAGCCAAGAGCCAGGTGCGCGCTTCACCGGGTGTGGTCAAAGTTTGTCCATCCCCGCTGTCCTTGAGGGCCCACTGGCGTGCTTGGACGAGCAAGAGGTCGTCGACAAGAATCGGCCCGGGCTGAAATTCCCACATCCCTGGCTCGAGGACATCTTCGAGGGGTAGATGTCCATCCTCGTTGTAGAGCCCATTGCCACCCAAGCTCCAGACGCCTTGTGGAAGTGGCAGCTCTTTCGTCGAACGAATTTTCTGCACAAGATTGGAAGCGACGTTCATCACTGTTCCATCGGCGCGACCCGAAATCAGGTAGAGAGCATCGCCGTCCGCCACGGGAACCATTGGCCAATCCCTTCCTGTGCGTTGAACCGTGCGGGGTATGGGATGGCCGAGTTCCATGGCCAAGCGCCACGGCTCGAAGATGCGATCTTCGGCATCTGGCGACAGGAGCCATATTGTTCCGGCTGTTTGAACCGCGTAGCGCCCTTCCGAAAGAAAGGCGATGCCCGGTTGGCCTTCGTAGCGAGCATAGGCGCGCGGTTTTGAGTAACCGGGTAAGACTAGGGGGTGGCTAGCGGTGGGGAGGAAATGGCTCGCGCTGGTCCAGGCGGGGGAGACCTCCCGAGACCTTGGATCGAGGTTAGCAAGGGCGTTTGCGCGACGATTGAGTCCTGCATTCAACGACTCACTGGCGCCTTCTTGCAACAAGCTGACGTTGAGCCGTGCGCGCTCTAACCAATTCTGCGCAAGCTTTAGACGTCCGGCTTCCAGCTCCAATTCCAGAAGTTGCAGTGCTGCTGTCACCGCGGCGCGGGTCGCTGGAAAATTGCGTTCGATGGCTGCCAGGCGTGTGTGGCGTGATCCATTTGAGTTGCCGAGGAGCAAGTTGCCACTGCGCAAGCGATCCGCTGCTGGAGTCTCGAAGCGTGCAGTCCAACGCGCGATGTCTTCCACATCCAAGCCGCACAAGCGGCGTAACACGGCGTACTCGACTGCCTCCGTTCGTCGCGCAAAACTGTTGTCCAGATCCGGCCAACGCGCGCTCATCTGTTCCTGATTAGCGGGAACGACGGCAACGCTGTCATCTGTCAACATGCCGACAGGAACCGTGTCTCCTACTTCGCTAGCGACAAGTGCCTCGTGCCAGGACTCGAAGGCACGCCCCCAGGCGAGTTCGGCTCCCGGGCCCTTTTGCAGGGCGCGCAGGCAATCCGCATCGCCGCGCCGCAAGCTGCTTATGGCTGCAGCTGAAGTGGGCAGGTAGCTATCGTTGCTCAGCCCTACCTGCTGTCCCGGAAGTTGCGCAGCGCCGTTGGGCGCTAGCAAACAACAACAAAGCAATCCGCGAATGAGCGACCTAACGCCCACTAACGACCGACCTGTTCATCATCCGAAGGCAAGACCGGGGCGAGTCCGCGCAGTTTGACTTCCTCGATTTGTCGCGCCTGACGCTCGCGTCGCAAGCGCTCGATGAAAATTGGATCGTAGAGCGCTTCGAGCGTATCCGCCAATTGTTGAGCTTCCTTCGTGTCCTTTTCCAATCGCTCGTTAAGCATCTCCTCTTGCCCGAGAAGTCTCTTTTTCTCATGCAAAGCGGGCTTCAAACCGCGAGTACCGAACTGGGCGAGAAGAATCAGCGGCACCCAAACAGGCATCCAATACATGAAGACTTCTAAAGAACGCAATACATAACGGCGCAGGAAACTGCTCTCGTCCGCCCTCGGTGTCTTCGAGTTAGAGACGAGCAGAGCTTCCGGTGACGGTCTGTCACCTTTTGCTCCCTTGCGCTCGCCCTTCTTCTTGGTCATCTGATCACAGTCCTCGGGAGGTCGTTTCTACAGAAATGCAGCGCCGTACTTCGCACTCGCTCCGAGTTCCTCTTCGATGCGTAACAATTGGTTGTACTTCGCAACGCGGTCGGTTCTGCAAGGAGCGCCAGTCTTGATCTGACCACAGCCGGTGGCGACGGCCAAGTCGGCGATGGTCGTGTCCTCGGTCTCACCCGAGCGGTGGCTCATCACACAACTGAATCCGTTGCGCTGGGCCATCGCGATCGTACTCAAGGTCTCCGTCAAGGTACCGATCTGGTTGACCTTGATCAGGATCGAGTTGGCGGAGCCCTCTTTGATGCCGCGTGCCAAACGTATCTCGTTGGTGACGAATAGGTCATCGCCGACGAGCTGAATTTTTTCGCCCAAGTTATCGGTAAGTTTCTTCCAGCCGTCCCAGTCGTCCTCGTCGAGGCCGTCCTCGATGGAGAAAATTGGGTACTTCTCGCACAGATCGGCGTAGTAGCTCGAAAGTGCTTCGGAAGAAATGTGCTTGCCTTCCATGTGATATTGGTTGGCGTCATAGAATTCCGATGCGGCGGAATCGATGGCTATGCGAATATCTTCTCCGGGCTTGAGTCCGCACAATTCGACTGCGCTCAGGATCAAGCCAATGGCCTCTTCGTTCGAGGCGAGGTTCGGCGCGAAGCCACCTTCGTCCCCGACGGCCGTGTTGAGGCCCTGCTCACGCAAGACGGACTTCAAGGCGTGGAACACCTCGATGCCCATGCGCAGGCCTTCTTTAAAGCTCGTGGCTCCAAAAGGCATCACCATGAACTCTTGTAAGTCCACGTTATTGTCCGCGTGCTCGCCGCCGTTGAGGATGTTCATCATCGGTACGGGCAATAAATTGGCCGAGACCCCGCCGACATAGCGGTAGAGCGGCTGGCCTGCTTCGATGGCGGCTGCTTTGGCAACGGCCAAAGAGACGCCGAGGATGGCGTTGGCCCCCAAGCGGCTCTTATTCTCGGTCCCATCGAGATCGATCATGGCCTGGTCGACAGCGGCTTGATCGCTTCCGTCCATGCCGATCAATTCTTCCATGATCTCGTAGTTGACGGCTGAGACAGCCTTTTGCGTGCCCTTGCCGCCGAAGCGCTCGCCGCCATCACGCAATTCGTGGGCTTCGTGCGCGCCGGTGCTGGCCCCTGAGGGCACGGAAGCGCGTCCAAATGCGCCGCCAGCGAGCTGGACTTCGACTTCGACTGTGGGATTGCCCCGGGAGTCAATGATCTCCCGCCCGTGGATGCTTTCAATATCGTTCATTAGGCCCTCGATCCTACCGAGTACGGCGAGCATGAACTACGTTGGAGGGTTGTTCCCTGTTGGATTCCGCTCGTCAGAAGGCGAGATGGCGCGCTCCAGGGGATTTTTTGCTCTCCTTTGGGCTCCAAAGGGCCTGGGAACTCTTGACGATTCTGTTCGTGAATAGAACGGACGAACAGGCGAGTTCGGTTACAACTCTCCCCGATTCCCGCGCCCCAAGTCAGACGCCCCATGAAACCCGTAACGATGCTCCCCAATCTCTTGACCCTGGCCAACTGCGGCTGCGGGTTGCTGGCTATCGCCAAGAGTATTGACGCGTTGACTTTACACGGAGAGGACGAGTTGCACTTCTACATGAAGATGCAGACGGCCTGCTCGCTGATTTTCTTCGGCATGGTGTTCGATGTGCTCGATGGCAAGGTCGCCCGCTTAACGAAGAGCTTTAGTGATTTTGGAGCGCAACTCGACTCCTTCGCCGACGCTATCACCTTCTGCGTGGCACCGGCGATTTTGGCCAAGGTCTTGATCGAGCATGAGGGTCCGCTGCTGGGCTACGACGGGACGCCACGCCTGCACTTCGCAGCCGCTGCCTGCTTCACGATCATGGGCATCCTGCGTTTGGCGCGCTTCAACCTCGACACAGAGCACGAGGCGGAGAGTCATCAAGAATTCAGCGGATTACCGAGTCCGGCTGCGGCGGGGGCGGTCGCCTCGACTCTTTGGATGTATCTGATAATGCGCACGCCTTCCATCGAACATGCGGACGGCGACGTGACACCCGTTGGAAAACTCTTTGGGTTCTTGGGGACGCACGATTGGACGACGCTCTTGTCTTTCATGCCGCACTATTTAGCGTTCACCTTGCCGGTGATTGGATTGTTGATGGTCAGTCGAGTGCGTTACACACATGTGGCTTCGAAGCTAAATCGCGATCGCAATAGCTTTGTGATGCTCGTGGGCTTGGTTTTCATCGCTTTCGGGATGTTCCTCGCTCCGGGGCCGATGGCCTTCGTCTTGTTCAACGGATTCGTGTTGTACGGGGTGTTCCGCTGTTGTCGTGAGACTTGGAAGAAGTCGCGAGCGGATCGCCAACAGTCTTAGAGTGTGAAGCATGGACCTTCGCGCCTACATCGGATTGGGGAGCAACTTGGGCGATTCGCAGGCCAACTTGGACGCGGCTTGTGAAGCTCTAGGGGCAGCAGACGGCGTACGAGTTCTGAAACGCTCTAAGACGATTCGAACAGATCCGCAGGGAGGGCCGTCCGATCAACCGGACTATTGGAATGCGGTGCTTGAAATTGAGACTGAGTTGGAAGCGTCAGCGCTCCTTAGTCTTCTGCACGAGATAGAGGCGAACAATGGTCGCAGGCGTGAGGACGAAGAGCGCTGGGGTCCACGGACCCTGGACATGGACCTGCTTGTCTACGGCGACGTGACTAGCGATACGCCTGAACTGCTCCTGCCACATCCACGAATCTGCGAGCGCCTTTTCGTTCTCATTCCACTTGCGGAGCTGGCTCCCGAGATGTGGTTGCCTAAATTCGAGTTGTCCGTCGCCGCAGCGCTCAGTGCTGCCCGGCAAGCCGAGGATGCGCGATGAGCATTGAAATTCTACTCAGCCCCCTCGAAGCCGAGGCTTGGAGTAAAGCCCAGCGCACCGCGGGCAAGACCATCGGTTTTGTGGCCACCATGGGAGCTTTGCACTCAGGACATCTCTCTTTGGTCGAGCAGGCACGAGCGGAGAACGATTGCGTCTGCGTCAGCGTCTTTGTGAACCCCTTGCAGTTCGGCGAGGCGTCCGATCTCGACAACTACCGGCGAGATCTCGAGGGCGATGCGAGGCAGCTCGATCAGGTCGGTTGTGAAATGGTCTTTACGGGAAGCTTGGAGCAGTTCTTTCCCGGCCAACTCGATGCCGATGGCGGTTTGCCCAAGAGTCAAATGATAGACGCAGGCCCTGGAGCTCTGGGCCTAGAAGGCGCCTGCCGTCAGGGACACTTCGACGGGGTCGCTACGATCGTTGACCGCCTCTTTGATGTGATCGAACCGACCCGTGCCTACTTCGGGCAAAAGGACTACCAGCAGACTCTCGTCGTGGGGGAAGTTGGGCGGCGGCGCGGCTCGCCGAAAATAGTGGTGTGCCCCATTTACCGCGAAGCCTCTGGCTTGGCTCGTTCTTCGCGCAACGAGCGTTTGCAGACCGAAGAACGTCAGGAAGCTGTTTGCTTGTCGAGGGCGCTTTCGCGAGCAGCCTATCTATGGCAATCCGGTGAGCGTGACTGTGCTCGCCTGGAGGCGGAACTGCGCGTGGAGTTGGAGGGCGCTAAAATCGAAGTCGAGTACGCAGCCGTCCGAGAAGTCGCCGCATGGAGCGCTGAGGGGGCAACCGGCGACATCCAAGAGGCCGTGGCGGTGGTCGCAGCGCGCGTCGGCGGGGTGCACTTGCTTGACAACCACATCCTGGCCGATGAGCCGCCGCACTCTAGGGCAGCGTTGAGTACGTCGCCTTGAAGGCCGAAAGGGAATGGCTCGCAGGCTGGGCACCGGCGAAAATCAATCTCTGGTTGGCCGTGCACGGACGTCGGGCGGATGGATACCACGAGCTCGATACTGTGATGCTCTCGACAAGCTTGGCGGATGAGTTGCGTGTGCGCACTTCCCAAGAGGAGGGAATTGCCTTGACCGTCGACGGCCCGCAGGCGAGTGCTGATATCCCGGCAGACGAAAGAAATCTAGTCTTTAGGGCGGCGAGAGCTGTCTTGGACCTGGCGGTTGAGGAAGGGCACAAAGTACCACCCGGCCTGCAGATTCAACTGACCAAGAATGTGCCCAGCCAAGCAGGGCTTGGCGGCGGAAGTTCTGATGCGGTGACAACCATGCGCCTGATCGAGCAACTGCTGAAATTCGATCTCAGCCAGGAATGGTCCAGCTCGTTCTTGGAGAACCTAGGCGCAGATTGTGCATTCTTCGATAGCGCGTCGGCGAGTGGACTGGCGCTCTGCAGCGGTGTCGGGGAAATCGTCACTCCCATTCCGGGTGCGCCACCGGCCTGGACGATAGCCGTTCTCGTCCCCGATGTTCCGTGCCCAACCGGGTCCGTGTTCAGTGCACTGGATCTCGATGAGTCCGAAAGGCGGCATGCACCCCAGTTCGCCAATCTCGATGCGAACAGCGTTCGCCGTTCTCTTCACAATGACCTGGAGTCGGCTGCAATCCGTTGTGAACCAACGTTAAAAAACTGGCGGGAGCTGTTTGACCAATCAGAGGCCGCGCATTTTTGCATGAGTGGCAGCGGCTCGTCCTTCTTCGGAATTTACGATTCGAATGACCGGGCGCAAGTGGACCTGGACCGCCTAATCTGCCTCGCACAAGCTGCAGGAATGGACTTGCGCGGAAATTTCTTGTGCGAAGTTACAGCGTTGGGGGAGCGCTGATTGGGCCCATATTTCGGGCGAATTCGGATTGTCTTGCGACAGGAGCAAGAACTTCTAGGAAACATGCCCCATAGAATCAGATCTCTTCGGATACGACTTACAACGGGAGGATTCGTAGTTGCTGAAGATCACAGAGATCCGGGTGAAGCTGGTGCATAGCGTGCGCGACAAGTTAGTTGCGTTCGCGAGCATCACCGTCGACAACGCGCTGGTGGTGCGTGACATTAAGATCATCTCCGGTGGTGATCGGCTATTCGTCGCCATGCCGAGCCGTAAGCTGTGCGATCGCTGCCCGAGTTGTGGGGGCAAGAATCACGTGCGCGCACGCTACTGCACGGAGTGCGGTTCTCGCCTGGAGAAGGATCGCGCCGGAACTGATGAGCGCGGCAGGCCGCGGCTCTACTCCGATATCGCCCACCCGATCAACCAACGGGCCCGCAATCACTTTCACGAGGCAATCCTGGCGGCTTACGAAAAGGAGCTGAATGCCTCGAAGAAGGATGGTTACGTGGAGACGGTCTTCGACGACATGGACTACCAAGCCTGGAATGAGTCCGCGTCGAGCGAAGGCACCGCGAACGAAGGCACCGCGAGCGAATAGGCCCGGAAGCAATTCTCGAGGGCGCGGATGGGGTCTAGCGTTCAGGATTCATACGGGCTAGAGTCCGTCCATGGCCATCGTTGTCTCCCTGCTCGAATCGAGCCTAGAAAAGTTAGAGGCCGCGATTGCGCGCCATTTGCCCCTCGCCGACATACTTGAGCTGCGGCTCGATCAGATCGGTAATCCGGGCGAGGACGCGCTGCGCAAGCTGATCAAGTCCAGCAGCAAGCCGGTGATTGTGACTGTGCACGGCAAGGAGGCTTTCGGCGACTTTCAAGGCTCGATCGAGGACCGCTTGGAGCTTTTGCACACCGCCGCGCGCGCTGGTGCGAGCTTCGTCGACATCGATTGGCGCTTGTCCCTCGACCTGGGCGAGATGTACGGCAAGTGTCACCGCATCGTTTCGCGCCACGAGTTGGACGGCACACCAGAGGATCTCGCGGCCCTATTCGAAGAGCAGAAGGCTGTTCTCTACGAAGGCGATGTGGTCAAGCTGGTGACCCATGCCACTTGCCTCGAAGATGGACTGCGGGTTTTGCGTCACTTGCGTTCGTCAGGCGGCGGCTTGATTTCATTTTGTAGCGGCGAAGCTGGTTCTTTTACCCGCGTCATCGCGCCGATCTTTGGTTCGCCGTTCACTTACGCCGCACCCGCGCGCGATTCGGGCGGCAGCGCGACGGCTCCCGGACAGATAACCGTGGACGAGTTGTTGGGCCTCGCACCGCCCGGCGGCTTCGGTCCCGAGACAGCGATCTTCGGCATCATCGGTAAACCGGTCGGACATTCTTGGTCGCCGTTGTTGCACGGGATGTCTCTCAAAGCAGCGCACCTCGACGCGGTCTACATGGGCTTTGAACCTGAGAGCTTGGAAGAGTTCTTGAGTCTCGCCGATGACGAGAACTTTCGGGGCTTCTCGGTTACTGCGCCCTTCAAAGAGGAGGCCTTGCGCTTAGCGACTAGCGCAGAGAATTCCGCTGAGCAAGCTGGCGCGGCGAACACCTTGGTGAGGCATAAAGAGGGCTGGATGGCGTCCAATAGTGACGTGAGCGCGCTGCGAGATACCTTGCAAGGTGCGCTCTTAGCCCACGGGCAACGTGGCTTTGATGTGTTGCAGCCGGCGGAGGCTAGAATCTTGGTGATTGGTGCTGGTGGTGCTGCGCGCGCCGCCGTGCAAGCTTCACGCGAAATTGGCGCGATGGTTTCGGTCAGTGCGCGCCGCGACGAGCGTGCACGTGAAGTCGCCACTGCGTTCATGGCGCAGTTCGTACCGTGGGACGAGCTGGGCCAGAGAGCCTACGATGTCCTCGTGCACTGTACGCCGGCGGGATCTCTCGCGCAGCCCGACGCATTGCCCTTTGATCCGAACCTTCTGCAGGCGGATCGGATCCTGCTCGAAGCCAACTATCGTCCGATGTTGACGCCGCTCTTGGCTGAAGCTCGCAAACGCAATAACACCTTGGTCCCCGGCGGTGAGTGGTTCGTGCGCCAAGCGCTCGAGCAATTCCGGCGCTTTACACGTACGGAGCCCAATGAGACTCTGATGCGTAAGACCTTCGAGCACGCCTTTGACAAGGATCGAGCGGCAGCGCGCGCGGACTCATAAATGCCGCCTTCGAGAGAGATCATTGCGCTCGTCGGTTTGCGCGGATCGGGCAAGACGAGCCTTGGATCTCTACTTGCCAAGGAGCTCGGAATCGCTTTTTTGGACCTGGACGACCGACTCGTGGAACTGCAACCAGGATCGGGTGCTAGCGCAGGCGAGGTCTTCGAGGCCCTTGGCGAGCCCGCTTTTCGCGACTTGGAGAGCCACGCCCTCGAGGCTTGCCTCGCCGTTTCCCAGCCCTTTGTCCTCGCCACTGGAGGGGGAGTCGTGGAGGGTCTCAGGAACCGCGAGCTTTTGGGAAGCTCCTGCCTGTGCATCTGGCTACAGGCGGATCCGGAAACCCTCTGCGCGAGAATTGGAGTTGATTCGACTTCACGCCCATCCTTACTCGGCCTGGAGCCTCTGGAGGAGATGCGGGAAATCTCGCTGCGCCGCGAGCCGCACTACAAGATGCTTGCGGCAATTGAGCTGGATACGGCCGGCGGAGACCCCAAATCACTCGTAGCTGAAATCATATCCAAACTTCACCAATGAAGATCCGTAGGAGTGACACTGTGATTGCCGAAGTAATGACTGGGCGGTAGTCGTGTCTGTAAAGTCGCCTTGCTACGATCCGTAAGAAGGAATTTTCCCATAGATCAGGGTCACAGAGAATGAGAGAAAGAAGTCAGGAGGCTGGAGCGCGCTCTAGAACAATCTGGCTTCAAGTCTGTCTTTCATTTCTCACCCTCCTGGTGCCCGCAATGCGGGCTCAAGCCGGGACACAGTCGCCTGGAGCGGTAGTCGCTCGCTCCAATTTCAGCCGTATTTGGCGCGAGCTGGGAACATTGCGAGAGCTGGAGCTCGTCGAGCGTGCAGACGAACTCTACCTGACCGATCCAGGCGACACCCTGCGCGCCATGATCTTGCGCGTGGGCCGCGAGGTGCCCGCAACCCTCACCGCCGCTCGTCGCGACGAACGTCTGGCGAATCGGGCGACTGCAATCGACTGGATTTCGGATCGTATCGAGGAAAACGTGGCCAGCTTGGAGATCTGGGAGGACGCTGTGCGCGACATCCTTGCCGACTCGAGTCAGGTGATTCAGTGGTGTGCGGTCGCGCGCACCCTGGGTCGAATGGGGCACTATGAATTTGCGCCGGAGCTTTCGGCGCGCCTGGATTCCAAGAACCCACGTTTGGTACATGCGGTTCGCTTTGCATTACATGAGCTCTACCTCGTGTGGTTTGCGGACCAGGCCGAGTTTGACGCCATGTGGCCGAGCGCCCAAGAGATGTGCCAGGACGGTTTGTTCATGGCCACGGCGCGTACCAAGGATGAATTAGCACGGGAGCGTTTAGTGCTCCTGCTCGAATACGAACCGCAACGCGCGCAAGCTCTCCTGAAAGATCCCGACCCACGTTTGCGAGCAGCCGCAGCGACCGCTTACGGCCGTGCGCAAAACGGCGAAACCACCGAAGCTGTGGAGACCTTGCTGGGGCAGGCTGCGACAGAAATCGATGGCCTGGCCTTTCAAGCCACGATCGAAGCGCTCTTCCAATTGCGCGACTTTGGTCAAGTCGATGCGCCAGTTCCCGTTCGCTTGCGCAGCATTTTGAAAGCGCGCGCTGAAGAAGGGTTCGCAGACTTACAGGCGCCGGTGGCCGACGCTTTGCGGCGACTCGCTTGGAACGAAACTACGGAAGGCCCCGATAGCATTCTCGTTGGCGTTAGCTTGCTCGCCGGGCAGCTTGCGAAATTGGCTGCACCCCATCGCCTGACAGATCGCGATGTGGTCGTCACCTCGATGTCTTCCTTGCAGAGTTTGGCTTCGAGTGCAGATCGCGCAAACTTGCCTATCGCGCAAGCGTTGATACCGATCGGCGGTCTTGTGATCGACATGATTGAGGATGATGGCGAGTCGGATTTGGTGCGTATTGCCGCGTCAACGCTCTTGCCGCTAGTGGGCGAGAAGAGCAGCATTCAACGCTCAGTGCTTGTGCTCAATGGCCGCAGCTCTTCGCCGGAGTTACGCTACAACTTGCTGGCGACGGTAGGGGACATGGCCAATAAGCTTGCAGCTGACGATGCCGTGACGCTCTTGGTGCTCGCTACCTTGCTCGACCATCTGGGCGGAGACGACGCGAATCTTCGTGGTCGTGCGCTCTCATATCTGACCATGGACGAGTATCAGCCGCTGCTCGCCGGGACCGATCCTTCGGTCTTCATCGATAGCCTGGGACGAGAGAGTGTTCCGGATCTTCAATCTCAGTTGCTTGAGTTGATTGCTTCGTTCGGGAGTTCCGAGAACATCGCCGCGCTGATCGCCTTACCAAACTTTGACTCCATCGCGGGTTCAGGGCCTGCCGGAATCTCGAGCTTGGCTCGCACTCTCGACCTGTTAGCAGGGAGCGATGGTGCAGCGCAAGTGCGCGGCGCCGCACGCCTACTTGCCGTCGAAGACGATGCCACGCGTATCATGCGTTTACGTGAAACATTGGGCGTCATCTCAGTACTCTCGACAGAAGCGCTAGCTTCGCTGAGTGCCCAGGACAATCACAGGATCGTAAGTTGGGCCATGGAATTGCGTGGTGCCGCCGGCAGCCTGCCCGGAGGCGAGGCGTTTCTTGCGCGACTCAACCAAAACCACCTGCCCGGTTGCTTGGCGGACACGACGGTCGGAGACGCGCGCAAGCTAGCCCACATCCAAGCCCTATTCCTTTCCGATTGGATCACCCTCGACAATACCGCAGGGAGTACAGATGAAGTCCTCGCGCACTTCGAACGAGCATTGCAACTCGCGACGGAAAGTGGCGACGCCGTCGAACGCGCCCTGGTTCTGCGCGATCGCGCGCGCTACCAATTCGACCGCGGCGCCCAAGTCGCCGCCCTGGCCGACTATCGCGCCTTATTCAGCAGCGAACTGCCCCTTAAGGAGGACGCGAGCCAACCTCGAAGCCTAGTACTCGTTCCTCGCGACCTGCGCCGAGGCGCAGACCTGCTCACGCAGAGTGTGATCGAGACCCCCGATAAGACGGGCGCTGTGCACGAAGCCCTACGCGTCTCCTTCATATTGATAGGTGAGCCAACTTGGAACTTGGAGCCCGCCGCCGTACGTGCCAAGGACCTGCGCGAGCTGGCTGAACGCGCCCTGCGAATCGAGTCCCTTGAGCAGGTCAATCGTGCCCGATCGATCTTCGCCAGCTTGCCGGAGCTTCCCGCCGAGGGCGCTGAAATTGAGCAGCTGAGTCCTCCCGAGGGTGCCCTCTGGGCAGGCCTGACCGAGACTCGGGAGTCTCATTCCAGCCTGCTCGAACTTCGCCAACGCTTGAGCGCCTGGCTCAAGGTTTTGACTCCCGCAAAAACCCCCGTCGAGAATTCTCCCGACAAAGAAGAAGAAAGCCAGCACTAGGGTTGACCCCAGACCCATGTCACACCATGATCCCCCCAACGGCGCGGGGTGGAGCAGTCAGGCAGCTCGTCGGGCTCATAACCCGGAGGTCGTAGGTTCGAATCCTACCCCCGCTACCAATCAATGGAGATACGGTCCTGACACCTTTCTCCCGCAACAACAGCTCGGTGATTAGCTTCGGCTTTTTTACCGGGCTGCTTTTGTTTTGCAGGAGAATGGTGTCTGGTCCATCCCTCCAATGATTGGCAGCTGGGGTAGGATTCGAACCTGCGATGGTTCTGGCCCAACCGCTGACGCGGTTGGCGTCATTGATCGCTAGGCAAGGCGTTCCTCGCGTGGGGGCTGATTTGCCGATCGTGTTCAGTCACTCCCTAAGGGCATGTGCCAGAGCATGCTCGAGAGCAGCTTTGACGGCGGCGACCTGGGCTGCGTTGCAAATCTCTGCTGTTACGCTGGAGCTGTCCGGATAGACCTCGGTCGTACTCGTGAAGCGAGCGTCAGTGACGCCAGCGCACAGACCCAGCGACTTGCACGGATAGTTGATCACGCCGTGCTGCGTTACCTTCGATTCGATGATCTCTCCTTTGGAGTCGGGAGGAGCGATGTGGGTGACTCTCTCGACACCGGCGACGATGGAGGCCTGGAACGCTTCTTGTGGATTCTGGCTGTCTCCCACGGTGTAGAAGCCGTCAGGGATGACGCCGGGCACGAAGGGCTCCCCGTCGCGTGCAGCCAGGGCGGGGCGGAATTCGTTCTCGTCGCTGTCCGTCGTCTCGTGCAGGTCGATGTGAACGAGGAAGTCCGCGCCGAGCTTCTCGATCAGCTGCATGAGCGCCGCCGACTCTTCGGACGGGCTGTCCATTACGAAGGAACGGTTGGGGTCCATGGCGCGAGGGTTCCAGCGGTTGATCACTTCGTAACTCCAAGGGCTCACGCACGGCGCGACCAGCAGGTTGAGTCGTTCGGTGTAGGCCGAGGCCTGCTCGCCTAGGAAGGCCAGAGCGCCCTGAACGCCGCTGGTCTCATAGCCGTGAACGCCGCCTGTAATGAGTGCCCATGGTGCACCCGGCAGTGTGCGGGCACTCCTGACTGCGAATAGCGGGTACCGATCGGGGTCGATGGAGAGAGCACCGTATTGATCGACCTCAAGATGCTGGTCGAGGGCTTCCAGTTGATCCCGTACTTCGTCTCGATAGCTGCGCTTAATGGAACAACTCTCGTACCACTGGGCCTTTTCGGTGTCGCCCCAAGGCTTTCCTGGAGTCCCGATGGGGTAGAAG
>JBLIOI010000029.1:0-41495 GCA_047639675.1 Planctomycetota bacterium
CAACCGTGTGCAGTACATGTTGACCCGTCACCTCTCGAGCTTTCACAACAACCTCGCCGTGTGTGGCGATCCCGACCAGTCGATTTACGCATGGCGCGGAGCTGACATCCGCAACATCCTCGACTTTGAGAAGGACGCGGCCAACCCGGTGATTGTCAAGTTAGAGGAAAACTATCGTTCGACGGGTTACATTCTGAAAGCAGCAGATGCGGTCATTCGCCACAACTCTGAACGCAAGAGCAAGGACCTGTTCACATCAAAGGGCGACGGTTCCAAGTTGCTCTTGGCCGAGTGTGGAGATGAAAACGATGAGGGCCGTGAAATCGCTATGCAGATCAAGGGTCTGCAACGCAAGGGCGGAAAGCTCGCGGACGTTGCAATTTTCTATCGAGCGAACTTCATGCAGCGTGCGCTCGAGAGTCAGTTGCACTTGGCCAAGGTACCCTACACGATTGTTGGCGGCGTTGAGTTCTACGCGCGTCGCGAGATTCGCGATCTGATCGGGCACCTGAAACTCCTGATGAATCCTAGCGACGACGTGGCCTTTCGCCGCGTGGTCAATGTACCCAAGCGCGGTGTGGGAGATAAGGGGCTCGCTACCCTGACAGGTTGGGCGACAGACCGCCGCATACCTCTGTTGCAAGCGGCGGCTTCCGAAGAAGCCTTGCTTTCGATTCGCGGCCCTGCGAAACGGGGAATCGCAGCCTTTGCGGGCCTGATGGAGAGTCTCGAATCTTATCGCGAACAGCCCGCAGCCGATGCTCTGGGCGCCTTGCTACTCAATATGGAGTACGACGCGTGGATGGCGCAGATGGACGAGGGCAATCGCGAGGATCGCGAAGCCAACGTTGAGGAACTCAAGAGTTACGCGGGCGAGTACGACCGCCTCTACCCCGACGGCAAGCTGCGCGGCTTCTTGGAGGACATCTCCTTGGTTAGCGAAGTGGACGGCTTGGACGAGTCGACGGACCGCGTGCGCTTGATGACCCTGCACGCTGCCAAGGGACTTGAGTTTCCTTACGTCTTTATCGCGGGACTTGAAGAGGAGCTCTTGCCGCACTTCCGTTCGATCAGCGAAGGTGCCGATGACAAGGGCTTGGAGGAAGAGCGCCGTTTGTTCTATGTGGGCATGACGCGCGCGCAAGAACTCCTACACATCAGCTTTGCTTCTTATCGCATGCACTTCGGTCAAACGACTTCGCGCAGACCGTCGCGTTTCCTGGAAGAAATTCCGACGAACTTGATCGAGGGCTATGAGCCAGAGGCTGAGGAAGCCGATGTCTTGGGTGTCTTCGAGTCATCCTCCCAGTCATACGGCGCGCTCAAGGTCGGGGATCGTGTTCGTCACGCTCACTTTGGCAATGGCAGTATCGAACGCTTGCTCGGATCTGGCGTCAATGCGCGTGCAACGGTTCACTTTCCTCGCCATGGCAACAAAGACCTGCTCTTGGCCTACGCCAAGCTTGAGGTGATCGGTTGAGCGACTCAATGCACCTTTGCACGCGCCTGCGCGAGTTGATCGACGAAGCGCGCAAGGAGGGCAAGTTTGCAGAACTCAGTGCCGAGTGGCGCAAACAGATTGTCTTGCATGCGAAGCGCAAGAGTCCGGAGAAGGAGGGTGAGCCTGAGCTTCCGGGTCGTTTCGACATGATTGGTGGGAGCCCGAAAATGCTCGCAGTCTTCGATTTAATCGAGCGTGTCGCGCCAACCAATGTGCCGGTCCTGATCCTCGGAGAAACGGGTACGGGCAAGGAGCTTGTCGCGCGCAGTTTGCACTCGGCGTCTTTGCGGGCCGACGGTCCCTTTCAGGCTGAGAACTGCGCGGCGGTTCCCGCTACCTTGTTGGAAAGCGAACTGTTCGGCCATGTCAAAGGTGCTTTTACCGGTGCCATCGCCAATCGATCGGGAACCTTCGCTTCGGGCGACGGCGGCACGGTTTTCCTCGACGAGATCGGCGACATGCCCCTCGATATGCAATCGAAGTTGTTGCGCGCCCTACAGGATGGCGAGATCCGTCCGGTTGGTTCCAGCAAGGTCATCAAGGTTGACTTCCGCTTGGTTGCGGCAACGAATAAGGATTTGGCCGCCATGTGCGAGGCGAGGACCTTTCGCGAGGACCTTTACTATCGCTTGAATGTGGTCAGTATTGGCTTGCCGCCCCTACGCGAGCGCGAGGGCGACGTGCGCTGGCTACTCGAACGCTACTTACGGGAACTCCGAACTGAGTTGGGTCGTGAATTGTCCATCTCTGATGATGCCTTGCGTGCTTTGGAGGCCTGGTCTTGGCCCGGTAATGTGCGCGAGTTGCAGAATGAGTTGCAGCGCGCGGCGGTCTTTGCTGATGAGAAAATCGGCCTAGCGGAGCTATCTCCCCAGATCGCGGCCGGGGCCTAGAGGCAGGATTATTCCGATCCGTTATCCTCTTCGCACTCGTACTCGCACTATGACCCAGTTCAGTCTCTCCCACACAGCTGTCGACAGATTAGCTCGTTGCTTGCTCGTTGCTTGCGCCACTTGCAGCAGCGGGGTTGCGGGAGAGTTATCGTCCAAGAATTCGAGAGAGGCCATAGCGCAAGCAGAGGATCCTGAAGGCGCTGAGCTGGAACGTTTGGAGCTGGCACTGGTCAAGGCTTCAGTTTCTAAGCGCGACGAAGCTTGGGAGGCGTTATCGGGGCACGAGGGCGCCGGAGTGGGCGCGGCTCTTAGGAAAGGGCTCGAAGTGCGCTGGGACGAAGCTGCGTCATCGCTGGCCTCCAGCAAGTCACTCAAGTCGCTCGAACGCGTCGCACAAGACCGCGAAATCCTCGACCTTCAACGCGCTCAAGCCTTGCAGTTGATCTTCGACAAGGTGCGCTATTTTTATCCCTACAGACCTCCGGAGTGTCCACCTGAACGTGCGCGCTTGTACCAAGCAGTGCAGCGCGAAGTCGATGAGTTGGTGTCGGAGCTGCGCGATGAGTGGGAAACTCCGCGCAAGGCCAAGATCGCCAAAGGCTTTCACGCGGACGTGGCGGAGTTGTCTTGGTGCCGTGAGCGTGCCGTTGAAATCAAGGCTTCTCTCGTGCTCCCAGAGTTGCTCTCTCGTTGGGTATTCTTGGTCCCAGCCAGCGCCAAGTCGATCAATACGCAGCAGTTCGCTTTGACGCGAGAAGAAGAGCGGCGGTTCGTACGAGATGCTTTGGTGCGCGAGCACAACCGCGGCCTGTGGGGCGAGAAAAAGCGAGCCGACGAGGATCAACAGGCGGACAAAGAAGAGCGTAGACAGGTAGAAATTACCAACGACTACCGGGTCATGTTTGGGCGCCGGGCACTGGCTTGGAATCCTGATTTGCAGGCCTCTGCAGCCGGGCATTCGGACTACATGGCCAGGACCGGAGATTTCGGGCACTACGAGAAGGACGACCCGGAGCGCGAGTCACCCTTCGATCGCATGGCTCTTTCCGGGTACAACTACGGGGTGAGCGAGAACTGTCACTACGGTGGGGGCACCGCCCAAGGTGCTCACGACGGCTGGATTCGTTCCAGTGGTCATCATCGCAACCTTTTGATCAAGACTCATACGGAGATGGCTTCCGGTGCTAACGGTTCTTACTGGACTCAGAATTTTGGAACCGGTTCGGAGTTCCGCAGCGATATTAAATCATGGCAAGACTAATCCTCGACGAGAATGGCAAGCAGCGCGCGTTTCGGCTCAATGATGGTCGCCTGACCATCGGCAGCGGCGAAAGCAATTCCTTGACTCTGAGTTCGCCGGATGTGGCGGAGGTGCACGCTGAGTTGCGTGTGGCAGATGGAGTGGTGACCTTGGTTCCCAAACCTGGCGTCATGCCGCCGACCCTGCTCGGTAATCCCGTCAAGCAGCCAACGCGCCTCGCCGCAAACGCTGAGTTCAAAATTGGCGCTTCGCTCTTCCGCATCGTTTCCGACGATCAGTCCGCGGCTCCCGCTAAGGCCAAAGCGCCAGCTGTCGCGCGCAAGACCAAAAAACCTACTGAAGGCGGGCGAAGTGGCGGGGTCGAGCGCCGTCGACGCACCGTCAAGAAGGGCATACCCGGCTACGCGATCGTCGGCATCGTCCTTGTGATTTGCGTCGTCGGCTACATGTTCGGAACAAGTTGGTTGGAGGACGGATTGGAAACGAAATGGGATCCAGGTGAGCGTTTCCTCCAAGCTCGAGTCGCTTACAACTCGGGTTCGATCAAGGCGGCTGAAGAAGAACTGAGTCGCATCGACTTGAGCCTTGTGACTCCTGAGCTCAAGGTCAAGGTGCTTGAGCTGCGCAATATGATCGCCGCTGACGCCAGTCGCGCCAACCTGAACGAGTACAACATGAAGGGCATTCAGTGGCTCGACGGTAACTTGAAAGGCTACGCCAAGAGCTACCTTTCCGGTGACCGCGCCGAGCGTCACAAGGCCCGCTATTTCATGAAGCGCTGCGCCGAGTTCGAGAAGCTGTGGCCCAAGCACCCTGATCAAGATTGGGTCAACCGCTACAAGAAGCGCTTCGGCAAGATCGCAAAAATGGATTCGCCCGATGAATTCACTGACCTCGAGTGGGAAGTCAAGAGGCGCGTGGGCGGCAAGCCCCGCGACTACATCCTGGTTTTCAAGATCATCAACAAGTTCCTCGCGGAGAACGGTGGCGAAGCCAAGACCAAAGCCCAGGCGGTCTACGCCGAGCAGATTATCGGTCGTGAGGAGTATCACCTCGATCGCATGCTGCAAGCCAAGTTCCACTGGGAGCGCAAAGAGTACGGCCAAGCCATTGAGTGGTTGGTGCAAGTCATCGTCTTGATCGGCGACGAGAGCATGGAGGACCAAGCCATCGACTTCTTCCTCAAGATGCAAACCAACACGGGCGAGCCGCTATCCGACCGCTACTTGGCTACCTACCAGAAGAACCGCAAAGAGCAATTTGCCGTGTTGATGACTCATCCGCGCTTGAAAGCAGCAGCCCAGACGGCAGGGCTCCTGTAGCGGCATAGGGCGCCAGCTACTTTCAGTTCCGACGAGAGCGGGCGGGTCGGCATTGCCGACCCGCCCGATCTCTTCTTGAGGGCAGGTGGCTGGCGCCCTATGCCGTTCGGCGACTAATTCACAACCAAGCCCATCGCCTGATTGTGCAACTCGATTAGCTCGCGCCGGAAGGTCTCATGCAGTTTGAGTGCGTGCATTTTGTTCCGAGCACTGACGGCCATCTGGCGCGCGGCCTGCGGGTTATCGAGTAGCACGTTAATGCTCTGGACTAGCTTCGTTGAGTCTCCGGGGCCGACGAGCAAGCCCTCCTGACGATCCTCAATCAGCGGGAAGGTGCTGCTGATGGCGGAGAAGACCGATGGGATCCCCATGCCAAGTGCGCGCACGGCGGACCAACCCGGTACGCCGCTACGAACGCTGCAAATGTGCAGGTCCGCTTGAGCCAGGGCCAGGTGGATGTCGCCGAGGTTGGGCGAGTTGATCGTGAAATGCTCGCAGAGCTCGAGTTCGCGTACCTTGCGACGCAATTGATCTTCGTCCGGACCTTCCCCGAGTACGAGCCAATCAAGTTTACGACCAGCTCTAGCGAGCAACTTAGCTGCGTCGATCAGGACGTCGAAGCCATGGGCACTATCGAGGGTGCCCAAGCCGATGATTACCGGGCGTCGCGATTCCATCGGTAACCGCTGTTGCCACTCGCTGGTAAGGTCCGGGCCGTGTTCAATGACTTGCAGCAGCGGGCGCGGGACATTGCCCTTGTTGACTGCCTTCTCAATAAAGGTATCGGCCGGCAGCAAGACCGCGCGCGAGTTCGTCGCGGATAGCACAAGGGGAGCTTCGATTGGGCGACATGCTTCGAGGATGTAGGGACATTGCAAGTCGTCCGCGATCTTCATGGCCAAGGGGGCCAAGCTCACATCAGTGAAGTGCAAGAGGTCCGGGTGCAATTCGGCAACTTGCTCGGAGGTGCGACTCGCGGCGAAGATCCCAAGCAAGCGGTGGGTGGGCAACTCACCTTCGATGAAGGTGGCGCCGGTGGCCCTAAGCGCGAGGGCGCGACTGCCCTTGCGCGAGATGACGGTGACTTCGTGATCTTCGCCCAGGGAAACGCGCACGCTAGCTAGCATGCGTGCCGTGCTGTCGGTGAAGTCGAGTTTCGGATGGAGGTAGGTGATGCGCACGGGTCAATTCTCGTCTAGCGGCCAGCCTGCGTCAAATGGGAGGATCACTATCGTCCAGCGAGCGGCGTGGCGACCAGCTCTCCTGGTCGTGTCCGCCATCGCTTCTGATGCCATGCCCACTGCATAGGTGATTCACGAATCCATTCCTCGTAAACTGCGTTCAATTCGGTCATCAATCCAAGCATGGCCTGCTTGCGCGGCAATGAATGGTTGTACCGGAGCGGTTCCGAAACAATTAAGCGGTAGGCCGAGGCGCCCTCTCGGGGCAGAACGCAACGGACTGGAATTAGTGGCAAGCCGCGCGTGCGAGCGAGAGCTGCAGGAGCCGTCATGGTCAAAGCTTGCGTTCCAAAGAATGGCAGAAATTCGCCTCCCAAGCGGCGAACTTCGAGGTCGCACAAGAGGCCCAGGACTTGCCCTTCTTGCAATACGCGCACCAATGCGCGCGGGCTGGAGTGCTGCGGGATGGTCTCCACCTTGTAGGATTTGCGCATCTTGATGAGCCACGCGGCACTCGGATCCTTGCGCTTTTCCAATCCGACGACAGAGCCCTTGAAACCAACGCGAGCCAGGGTTGCGGCCAAGAGTTCCCAATTGCCGATGTGCGCGGTGACTACGATCGCACCGCGGCCCTTGGCTATTTCTCGTTGCAAGATTTCGAGACTGTCGTCGACCTGAACCCGTGCGCTGAGCCACGTATCGCGTTCGTCGCCGATTGCTCCGAGTTGCAGCCACTCATAAGACAGTCGCGCTAGGTGGCGCCGCACACCGCTTGCGATGTCTTGCAACTCGTCTTCGCTCAGTTCGTCGTTATAGGCCAAACGAAGGTTAGAGCGAGTGGTCTCTTCGAAGGCGGAGAAGCGCGAAAACCAAGCCGCACTTTGTAGGCCGCCGAGCACCACGGGCTGTGGCAATACGACGGAAGATGCGCTTGCAAAGCGCAGCAACTTTTCGCGTATTCGACGTCGGAAGGGTTCAGCCATTGTTGAGTTCGATATCAAGCGCAAGGCGCGCAGTACGCGTGCCTCGCCATTGCGTCAGGAAACTAGCGATGTACTCGTCAGGCAGAGAAGCTCGACTTCGGTCGGGTAACTTGCGCCCGGGGAGTAGGCGGCAGCCCGGTCCCAGGATGAGCCTTCCAGAAGTGTTGCGCCAGAGATGATTGTTGTTCGCGAGGTGCAAGGACCGATCGTACAGCACGCCATGCAAACGGCCTAGTTCGAGGTCCAATGGACCGATTGCGTCGAGAGGTCGCGCTTGATCTGGAACGAAATAGGCGCAGGATCCGCCCTTGAATAGGGCCAAGGGCTCCAGGGCGGGAAGTTGATGTTGTCGCGCACGACCCAGTTCTACCCAGGAAGCGTGGGCACTGGGCGAAAGTCCGTCAACCCAGAATTCTTGGCCTTGTTGCTCGAGAAGCTGCGCACTCTTGGTTTTCCCACGCTCCTCCAACCAAGCGAGCTGTTGGCGTAGTTCTGGCCGGGCTTCAAACAACGACTTGGAGAGCAAGCTCTCACCGTTGAGTTCGCAAAGTCCGCTGGCGCGCAACCAACGATCGGAATGCTCGATCAAGGAAGCGCACCTCCGCTCAGCGGCGAGTGACTCAATCTTCGCCGCAAGGGCCGAGTGCGCGCCGCGGCCTATGGCGCGACGCCAGGCGACAAAAAAGCGCCGGCGCGTCCCCAAACTCACGAATTCGCGCGTGTCTGCCGCGAGGGCCACGAGGTCTCGTTCGAGAATGGCGGGGGATAATTCTTTGCGCAAGACGCCCGCCGTAAAGTCGACCATCCAAGCGCAGCCCGCATTGTCGATCATCAGGTTTCCTGCGTGTAGGTCGCCATGGTCGAGGCCGATGGCGTGGGCCTTGCCCACTAAGCCTCCCAATTTACCTGCGACCTCTCGCGCGCTCTGCCTGGCCATCCCGGGCTCACGCAAGAGCTGTCCCAAGTCCCGCGCGCCCTCGATCCACTCGCAATGGACCTCCCAGGCGCCGCGGTTCTGCTTCAACTCGAGCGCCTCGGGTACACGCAATCCGAGCTCATGTAGCCTTTTCAGCAACTCGAATTCCCTTCGAGCTCGCGCCCGATCGCCCAGGCGTTTCAGCCAGGTGTGGCCCCGAAAATGCTTGACCAGCCGCGGTTCTCCTTCGCGGGAAAGTTCGATGCTTACGGAGCGGTGGAGCCCACGCTTGATCCAAGTCGTTTGCTTCCCGGGCTTCATCGTCGGATAAGCTACCCGCTCACCCGCCGCAGGGGAGTCGATAGGCTTTGTAATTGTCACGAGTCTCGATTCTACTGTCGCGCTGCTGCATGAAGTTCTACCTCTACATTCTGCGCCAGCTCCTGATGGGCTTCTTCTTCTCGGCCGCAGGCATGGTGTTTATCGCCATGCCTGGCATGGCGGTGGGGGCGGTCCATAAGCTCGGCGGCGCCGGGACCTTGGCGGTTCTGAAGTTCGTGCCAATGATGGTGGCGGTCTTCGTGCCCTACGTCCTGCCGGTGGCCCTCCTGCTCGCCCTGGTCTCGACCTACGGGCGGCTGGCGGCGCAAAATGAGTGGACAGCGATGCGCATGGCGGGGGTCAACCCTTATCGCTTGCTGATCCCAGCCGTGCTCTTGGCGCTCGGCGCCGGGTCCGGAGTCTTCGCGCTCAATTCTCAGCTCCTGCCACGCATTAAGGTCTGGCAGAAGACGGCCCAGCTGCGGGAATTGAAGGGCGCCTTTCGAAGTCTCTCGCGGGGTAAAACCGATCTGGATATCCGCCAGTTTCATCTCTCGTCGACCTATCGCAACCCGGAGGAGCCCGACACCTTCTACGATTGCTTCATCGAATTTCCGTCACAAGAGAATGACGAGCTCAAAAGCTTCTTCGCCGAGGCAGTGCGCTTTGAATTCGATGACGACAATATGAATGCGATCCTCTATGGCAGCCGAGGCACCTTTGGTCACTCGGAGGGTGGCGGAGATGTGATCAGTTTTGCGATCGATATCGATACGCTCACTGAAAATAACAAGAAGGTGAGTTTGAGTAGTTCGCGCTACCAGACCTCCTTTCAGCTGCGCCGCTCCCTGAAGAAGCTTGACCAGGACGAGGCCTTCACCAGTTACTTCTTGAGTTCCTTGGGCATGTTCCCGGGGGCCGCCTACTTCGAAAGTTGCCACCGAACCAGGAGGCGCCTGCTCTACGCTTGGCACCAACGCATCGCGAATGCAGCAACCTGTTTGATGTTCGTTTTGGTGGGTGTCTCCACCGGCGTCATCTTGCGTAAAGGAACGCAACTCAGCGCTTTGGCGGTGGCCGTCGGCTACGCGATGGTCTACTGGGTGTCATCCTTGCGCCTTGGCAAGCAGTTAGCGCAGAACGGCGCTATTGAGGCCTGGCTGGGCGCCTGGGGGCCTTTGGCGCTTTTTACTCTGATCGGTGTATGGCTGACGCGCCGTGCGTTTAGAGAGTGAAAATGGTTAAGCAATTCCGCAAAAAGAAGCCCAAGTTTACGAGCCGCCGCTTGGCGCTCGGAGGAATCTTGGATCGCTATGTGGGCTGGACCTTCGCGACCAGCTATGCGACCGCTCTGTTCATCGTGATGGGCCTGTTCATCATTATGGACTTGGCTACGAATCTGGACGACTTCCTCGAGCCGTGGCCGGATGGAAGCACAGTCTCTTCAGCGATCATTTCGGCTTACTACTTGTTCAACCTGCCTTTCTTGTTTTTGCAAGCGGCGCCCTTCATCACTTTGATTGCGGGGTTGTTCACGCTGACTCGGTTGCTGAACAACAACGAGCTGGGTGCCGCCCTTGCCGCGGGTATTGGCGGTAGACGTGTGCTGCTACCGATTTTCTTGGGGGGACTCTTGGCTGCCGTTGGTATGACCGCGTTACGTGAGACGGCCTCGGCCACACTCTTGCCGGTGCGCGATTCCTTGCATTACACATTGACCGAGAAGAAAACGGAGCGCGTCTACAAGACCTTGCGCATGCGTGACCTCTCGGGCAGCCTGTTGCGCTTTCGCGAGTACCGACCGGGTACCGATGACGAAGTTCCCGAGGGCTTAGACCTCGCGGTTCACTTGCGCCAGGGCGAGATTTGGTTGGAGAGTATCGGCGCCACGCGGGCCTGGTGGGCTGAGCGCGATGGGGAGTGGGGCTTGGCCTTGGAGAACGGCACGGTCTCGGAGGTCGGTGACAGCCAACACCAGAAGCCGATTGATTTCTTGCCTCGCAGCCGCTTCGATTTCAGCCCAGAAATGGCTCTGACCTACCGGCGCTCCAAGAGCAATCCGCTTGAGCTGTCCTTTTTCGAGTCGGTGGCCTTGGGCCGCCGGGACCCGGACAACGTCGTTTACCAGACGCTGATGCAGTATCACCTGACTTTTCCCCTGGCCAATCTGGTGCTATTGCTCGTCGGATTGCCGCTTGTCATGCGCCATGAGCGCGCGCGAGGCGCAGGCGGGGTTGCCAAGGGGCTCCTACTTTGCCTCTGTTTCTTCGCCACAGACTTCGTTTGCCGCAGTTTTGGGGTCCAAGGGGCTCTAGACCCGCTTATTGCGAGCTGGTTGCCGGTTTTGATCTTCGGCAGCCTTGGAGTGGCTCTTTTCGACTCCGTACGTACTTGAGAGACAAGGACTTGGAGCTGCCTGCCGAAGGACATATCCTGCCGACTTGCGGGAAGCCAGAGAGGCCTCGAACGTCTGAATCCCGCACCACTGATTTCGCGCCCCACAGCTTTCATCCATGAATTCCTCGAGCCAGCTCTTCGCACCCCGAATCTCTTCGGCCCTCCTGACTGCAGGCCTCTTGTTGGGCTCAGTCCTGCAGGTTGGCTGCTCGTCGACCAGTAACGAGCAAGCCGATTACGCCGAGGTGCTCGATGCCATTCGCCACGGTGAGTTTGAGCAGAGCGTCAAATTGGCGGAGGCACTCACCGATGCCCCTGGGGCAGAGGGCGAACGTGCCCGCGAAATCCACCGCATTGCGACCGTCGCCTTTTATCTCGATATGGGCCGCCAGGCGAGCTTCAGGTGGGAGGACGACCTGGCGCTAGAGTGGTTCGCGCGTGCCAAGGTGATTGCACCAAACTCAGAGCGAGTCAGCTCGTGGATTGGCAAGACCAAGTTACAGCGCGCGGATGACTTCTTGTTGATCGGCAACGAAGCCTTCGCCAGCGATAAATTTCAAGAGGCAGCCGCCGCCTACAATCGCTGCCTCGAATACGTGCCCGGTTATCCCCTGGCCTTGGCTGGCTTGGGCTCTGTCACGATCTTGATCAACTACCGCATCGGGCTTGGCGAAGAGTACTACACCCAGGGAGTTCGAGCCCTGGCAGACTATCGCCTGCGCAGTGCGCAGCACAGATTCGCTTCTACGGCGAAATACATCCCCAAAAAGAAAGTTGCCGTAAGCCGCGCAGCAGAGGTGGATGAGTTGCTGGCTGGGCAGCGGGTTGAAATCGCATTGGGCTTCGAAGAAGAGGGTTTGTTCGCCGGCGCAATGAATGAGTTCCGCTTTGCCCTGGCGCTCGACGAGGACAACTCGGAAGCCAAGGCGGGGATGGAGCGCTTAGCAAGTGAAGTCGAAGCGGCGCAAATCTTGCGAGATGCGCGCATGGAAATTTATCGTCAGGAATATGACGATGCGCTAGAGATCTTGGACAGCGGCGAGTCGCTAACCATTGTGCAGAAGGACGAGTTCCTCGCTACCCGTGAAGAGATTGTGAGCGCCAAACTTGAGCGCCAATACCAAGCTGCTCTCAACTTGGAGTACGACGGAGATTTCGAGGGTGCGATCTTGCTGCTGGCTGCGCTGCTTAAGGAGGTAGATCATTACGCCGATGCGCTGGCACGAAAGTCGACATTGGAAGGCTATGTCAAAATGGCCGCGAACTACTACAAGAAGGCAAAGTCCGAGAAGAACAAGGAACTCAAGTTAGAGCATCTGCGTTCGATTGAAGGCTTTTGGCCGGACTACAAGGACATCAAGCGTCAAATCTCTCGGCTAGAGTAGCTAGTACCAGTTCCGGATTGATGTGCTCCATGCACAGCGTTCCTTCTGCTCGCTCACACGTGCGTGACATGCAAGGCGCGCAGGCTAGCTGAATCGGCGCACGGACAATCTGTTGCATTGAGTTTTCGCCGGGAGCCGGCCAAGGGCCGGTGCGCAGCGCATCTTGCGGTCCACTCAAGCACGTGACTTGCATCCCGCAGGCGGCAGCCAGATGTAAGGGGCCCGAATCGCAGCCCACGAAGGGCGCACCCTTTTCCGCGCAGGCGTGAAAGAAGCCCGCAAGTTCGCGCAAGCCGCGTTGTCCTACCCAGTGTTTGACGAGCGCAGAGTTTGCCAAGTCGCGTTGAACTCTGATGCCTATCTCTTCTTCAACGGGCCCGCTAAGTGCCAGGACTTGTGTGCCAGCGGCTGAAGTAAGACGCAAGAACTCTAGTTGACGGTGAAGTGGCCATGAGCGCACATCGCTGGGCATTGCGACTTGCAGGATGATGGGGGAGTGGCGTTTCGTATCGAACAGTTCTGCGTAACGCTCACGCCCTCGCGTAGTTTCCTTTTCGCTTAGCGGTAACCAGCGCGACGCCTTTGCGCTCTCGACTTGCTGGGTGGTTCCCGCCACATGAGCCGCGAGGTGCAAGCTCCTATCAATGGCATGTCTTCCCGTGTCCCTTGAATAGCGTTCCGCTGGATCGTTCAAAACCCATGCGCCCAAGGCTTCCGACCAATCTTGCGCATGCATACCGCTGCGTCTCCGCGCTGCTGACAAGAGTGTGACAGCAGCGCTCTTCATATTCCCTTGAGCGTCGATCGTCCAATCGGCTCCATACTCACGCAACTCTCGAACCAGCTGCCACCAACCGGTCAAGCCCGCGTGACGGTTGAATTTCAGCACACGATCGATTCCTGGCAATCCCCAGACCAATTCGGAAAACTCCGGCTGAACGGCCCAAGCGATCCGCGCTCGCGGGAATGCGTCGCGCAGAGCGTGATAGACCGGCAGGGCGTGAATCACGTCGCCGAGGTGCGAGAGTCGCACCAAGAGGATGCGTTTAGGCGGAGCGGAGAAGGGCACGGTTTGGGGAGTTGGGGAAAAACCTTGTGGGAAGCTTGGGAGGGATCGAAGGACGGACAGTTCGGGACCGTAGGATACGAAGACGATGATTCGACGTATATCGACGAAGTGGGTGCTGACCGTTCTGGCGGCCGTAGTGGTGCCTTTTCTTGGTTTTGCGTGGTATGTAGACGTCAAGCTCGCCGACCGCATCTCGAATGACGTGGTGCGCTATTACATGCTGCGCTTCGCGGCTGACCTGGCGGATCGCATAGACGATGAGTTGGCCGAGCGCCATCTCGACATCGAATTGTGGGCTTCGGATCCCTTGGTATTGTGGTCGATCGGAGACGATCCGGAGGACTACATTCCTCTCCTCGAACACGATCTTGACCGCTTTGTGGGACGCAGTTCGGGTTTCGACCTGCTGCTCGTCGTCGACCGTGAGGGCCATTGTGTGGGCGCGAGTTCGATCGATGCCGAAGGCGAGGAGCGGGCGCTAGCCCTTGACCATCGTCTGCGCCTGATCGACTTCTCCGATAGGCCGTGGTTCGGTTCGGGAGCCGCTGGCGAGGGCACCTTCGTCGACCATCACATCTCTTCGCTTTTGCACTCGGATAGCCAGGAACTGATGGCCAGCGCAGACCGCAAGCCGAGTGACTACGCCGTCGGAATTGCCGAACCGGTCTTCTCTACGGAGAACCCAAGCCAAGTCTTGGGAGTGATCTACGGCGTTCTGAATTGGAGTGTGATTCAGGAGGATTTGCTCGATGAATATCGCAGCGGAAAGGTCTTCAGCGGCATTGGTTCGGAGATCTACGACTCTTCGTACTCGTGGCTGTGGGCCTCCGATTGCAACACGATTGTTGGACACCCGCGTACGGAACTGTACGGGACTCGCGTGGCGGAGGAACCCATTGGCTTACCCCAACTCGTAGCGGCGGCGGCTGCGCAAAATTGGGGCATGTATCCTGAGTACGAGTTCGGAGGTGTTCCAAAGCAAGCCGCCTTTAAGCACTGTAAGAATTCAAGTGACGGTGGCTTGGGTTGGGTCGTCGGAATCGGTATCGATGACTCGGACATTTATGCAACGGTCAACGAGCTGAACCAAATTCTGATTCGAGCAACAGTTCTAATGCTCCTTGCGGTAGTGCTCGGCACGATTGTGATCGCGCGCCGTACGACGCGACCGATTCTGGAGATGCAAGCTCACACGCGCCGTGTGGCCACCGGTGACCTCGATGTGCGCATGGCGGTCACCTCCAACGACGAACTCGGCCAACTAGCGCGTGACTTCAACCAGATGATTGGCGAGTTGTCCGAGAACCGCCGGCGCCTGGTTCAAGTGGAAAAGGAATCCGCCTGGCGCGAAATGGCACGCCAAGTGGCCCACGAAATTAAGAATCCGCTAACGCCGATCAGTCTCTCGGTGAACCTCCTGGAGCGAGCACGGGACGAAAGTAGCCCGGAGTTCGACGAGATTCTCTCGCGGACGATCGGCCTGGTTCAGCGTCAGGTGGAGAACTTGCGTCAGATCTCACAGAACTTCTACGCATTCGCCGGAGAGCATATTTCTCATCCAGTGACCAGTGATGTGCGCGAACTGATCGATGAGGTACTTGAACTTAATCAGGCTTGGGCCGAGGAGCTAAGCGTCACCACGACAGTCGTCGGTGATGGTATTTCGGCCCATATCGATCCTACGGAGTTCCGCCGCGTACTCATCAATGTCATTTCAAACGCCCTCGAAGCCATGTCTCTGGGCGGACTCCTGAACGTTGAAATCGGCCATTCCGGCGGATTCGTGCGCGTGGAGATCCGCGACACAGGCACGGGCATCAACGAGGAAGTACGCAAGCGCTTATTCGAGCCCTACTTCACCACACGATCGCACGGTACCGGGCTCGGGTTGGCCATTTGCAAACGCGTGATGGACGAAATGGGCGGTAAGATTCGCCTTCATTCGGTTCCGGATAGCGAGGGCGGGGGCACACGTATCGTGCTCATGTTGCCCACTTCCGAGTATCAAGACTGAAACCATCCCAACATGTTGATCGCCACACTTTGTCTGCAAGCTTCCTTACTCGTTCATCCCATGTACCTGGAAGAGGAGCGCCCCGAGACACGCTCGGTCCAGCACATCCTAGTTCTTCATGATGACTTGGAGGGGCAGCCCTTCAAGCACGGCAAGGGGCACGACGAGACTCTCGTCTTGATGGAAAGTTTGCTCAAGCGCATCGACGCGGGCGAGAATTTCGGCGACTTGGCCCGGGAGTATTCGGCCGCACGCACCAGCGCCTCCTTTGGCTCCCTCGGCACATTCCCCAAGGGGACCTTGCGCGAACCCTTCGACGAGTTCCTATTCACGGCCGAACTCGGGGAAGTCAGTCAGATTCTCGATCTACCTTCGGGTATGCATCTCGTCAAGCGTGTCGAGCCGTGGGCGGCGGTACTGCAGATTCAGTTGAAGGGCAGTGGTGATGAAAGCCGAGTGTTGGCTCGAGAGATTGTGGTCAAGCTCGATGACGGTGCCGACTTTTCAGAGTTAGTCAAGAAGTACTCCGTGGACGCGGACTCGGCTGCGCGAGGCGGTGCCTATCACGTCTTCGAGCGTGGTTCGAATGATGCGCTGGTCAAATTGGCCGCGTTCCGTACGCCGCTCGGACAGGTCTCTCCGATTGTGGAAACCCCCTTTGGTTTGCACATCTTGAAGCGCGTCAAGCCTGAGACCTTGGCGCCCGAATTGTGGGACGACAACTTTATGCGTGTCCGAGGCATCTTGATCGCGCACCTCAAGGCGGAGTTCGTCGATAAGAGCATCAACCGAACGCAGTCCGAGGCTAAGCAGCAGGGCGACGAAGTTGCCAAGCGCGTAACCGCCGGAGAGCCCTTCGAGGAGATTGCGGCACGCTTCAATGACGATCCTGGTGGCAAGGAGCGGGCTGGCGATCTGGGCTGGATTCACCGCCAAAACCCTGACCTGCCGCATTTCTTCAGCAAGCTATTCGCGGCCAAGTCCGGCACCTTGAGCGATGTCTATCTGACGAGCTTCGGTGTCGTTGTGCTGATCCGTGAGTGAAGCAGCAGTCTTCGTCATCATCCCCGCTCTCGATGAGGAAGAGAGCTTGCCGCTAGTCTTGGCGGAGCTTCCGCAGCAGATTCTGCGACGCATCATCGTCGTGGACAATGGTTCGAGTGATCGCACGGGTGAGGTAGCTCTAGCGGGGGGCGCCGAAGTTGTACGTGAAGAGTGGCGAGGCTACGGTCGGGCGTGCCAGGCGGGGATCCGCGAGTTGTTCAGCTCTGCAGACTCTTCTCCAAGAGAGCGCGATGTTGTTGTCTTCCTGGACGCTGATCACTCTGATTATCCGGAGGAATTGCCCCTTGTCATCGCGCCGATTCTTGCCGGTGATGCGGAGCTGGTGATTGGCTCGCGCATCCTCGGCGGAGCGAGTATGGAAGCACTCCTTCCCCAAGCCTGGTTCGGCAATCGTCTCGCATGCTTCTTGATGCGCACCCTCTTCGGCGCGCGACATACGGACTTGGGACCCTTCCGATCGATCCGCGTCGATGCGTTGCAGCATCTACAGATGGGCGACAACGACTACGGTTGGACAGTTGAGATGCAACTCAAAGCTCGTGTCGCAGGACTACGTGTCGTCGAAGTTCCAGTCACCTACAGGGAACGAATCGGCGTTAGCAAGATCACTGGGACCGTGCGCGGGACAATTGGCGCAGCTTGGAAGATCCTTGGCTGGATCTTCGGCTGGCGCGTGAGGCTTTGGCTCAATCCTCTTTGTATCCCCAGGTTCCCTCAATCACCGCGTAGCGAATCGACATGATCTCGAGCAGGAAATCGAGCGGGCCCCAATAGGGCCATCTGTCCACCTGCGTCACGATCATGTTGTGCATGTTCGCGTCGGAGGCATTTTCGCGAGCTTGGGTCATCGCACTACGTGGGATGTCGACACCAAAGAGGGTGAAGCCCGTGCCCGTGGCACGGAAGGTTCCAGAGCTCTCAGTGTCGCGCACGAAGACAATGCTGGCGCAGCTCGTGAAACTGGCTGCGAGGAGCAGGCAGGCGATTGTTTGTCGGAGGCGGGGCATGGAGTGCAGAAGATAGCGACCAGGAGGTTCCCAGGGAAGTCGTGGGGGCTCCTGGGTCGCATCGGCAGGAGCCCCTCATGCCTGGAGGGGAATCTTCCTGCGAAACCCGGCCTTGGGCAGAGGGTCGCGACCTTCTGCCCCTTTCTTGCTACTTCTGGTTAGCTAAGAGCTCAAGGCTGGCTGCAAACAGCACCCTTCCAGCGGGGCTGACCTTGGTGTCCGCGCTGAAGGCTCCATCGAAGAATTCCACACAGGCAGCGGGATTACGGCTGAAAAGGTAGTTCGCCGCGAGCACAAGACGAGCGTCATCGTCGATCATGTGATCTGAAACAAAGCGCTCTAGTAAAGCTAGCTGCTCGTCGAAGTCTGCCGGGTTGCCGTAGAAGTTGCGCTTGTCCAGATCGAGGGTCGCAATCTCCGGCTGCAACTCAAGTGAGCGGCGCAGAGCGAAAGCGGCGTAGTGATAATCACCTGTGGCGAAGAGTGCGTCCGACAAGACCAAGTACAAGACGCCATCTTCCGGCGCGAACTCGATTGCTTTTGCGTAGTAGTGCACTGCGTTGCCGTAGCGACCATCCGTGAAGGCACGGTCACCAAGAGCCATGTATTCCGTTGCGGCGCGCACGCCGACCGAGGGTGCACTGGCATATTCGCCAGCGGGAGCGGCAGCAACGACTTGTTCTACGGCCGGTTCAGCGATCGTTTCGCGGTAGACCGGCTCTTCCGAGTAGTAGTTGTTGTAAACGACTGCCGGAGAGTAATAGGCGTACGACCTCCAAGGGTAGTAGCTGGGGTAGTAGCTCGACCAGCACCAGTAGGGGCTGTACGAATAGCCGTAACTCCATCCGAAACCAAAGCCGAAGCACCAGTTGCTGTAGTAGGGGAAGCAGCTGTTCCAGTACCAACCAGCCCATGTGTTGTAGCCATACCCGGCCCAGGTGCAGCTGTCATCGTAGCCGTAGTCGTAGCCGGACTTCGAGTTATAGCGCTCTTGATCAGAGGAATCGTAGCCGCCAGAGTCCCGGGGCTCGTCGCTGTTAGCGAAGGCTTCCATTCTTGCGCGCAAGCTCGGGTCTGCAGCGACGGCTGCGTCATAGCGCGCGTTCATGGTGCGCAAGCTCTTGCGGTCCGCGCGAGCTTGTTCGATGCGCTGCTCGCGCTTTGCAGTCGAGCGAGCCTCAGCCGCACGATCTGCGCTCGGCGCTTGCCTTCCATCAGCCGCTTGGCTGGTGCTTGGTCCGCGCCGCGCGAACGCCGCTTCGTAAGTCTCGCGACGGCTCGGTTCGGTTCGACCTGTAGCGCTATCGCGGGTTGTGCGTTCGCTAGCGCGCGGGCTGGCCGATTCGCGGTTTGAACTTGGTGTGTAGCGGTTGATCAGGCCCGTGGTGCCCGTGGCTTCTCCCGTAGGTGCGACCGTGGCGAGCTTCAAACGTTCCGACAGCGCACTGCGTCGTGCGGCGGCGGGGAAACGTGAGATCCTATTAGTCGCGCTGTAGGCGCGCGGAAAGCCAGCTACGCGACGGGGAGCCGTATAGGAGCCACTGGTCCCCAAACGAATTGTCGCGTCCTCGAGGCTGGTTGAGTTCGAAGAGCGCGTGTTGCTATCGAAGGTGCTGCTACGTCGCGAGAGGTCGTAGAATGAAGGCGAGGGAGAAGTGGTCGCGCGAGTGCTATCCGGCGTATACGCGGTTGAGCTGCGACCGGCGGAGTCCACTCTGGGACTCGTCGTCGGTGCTGGCGCGGTTCTGGGGCTCACATAGCGAGTACTACTACTCGGAGTGCGAAGCAGCGAACTCGATCGTGTCGTGGGCGAGTAGCTAGGACGGCTACTCGTGGTCGGCGCGCGGCTAGTCGTCGGAACGGACGAGCGACTCGACGTGCGGCTCGGGCTGCTTGAGCGTGAGGGCGAATAGCTACTGCGGCTGGAGGAGCCTGCCGAGGAGCGTGAACTGCCCGAGGAGCGCGAGCTACCAGAGGAGCGCGAACCCCCCGAGGACCGTCCAGCCGAACTACTTCCAGAGGATGAGCGTCCGCCGCGTTGGGCGTGGGCAAAATCGTCGAGGATCAGGCAAGAACTCAGAGTGAGGCAGACGAGCAGAACAAGCTTGCGGGGCGACATGATCACTTTCCTTGGGTTGAATCCTTCCGAAGAGGAGGGGCAATTCTAGCTGACTAGCGCAATTCTGATGCCCAACGTTCGATCTACTCGAAAAACCCATACAATCAGGCTCCTTGGGCCCCAGAGGCCTGTTTTTGGCTGACCGACTCCCGCACAGCTCCCATGGGGATCGCCTGTGACCCCCCAAGAGGACACTAGCGGTTCCACTGGAAGGGTCATTTTTTGGCCGAGAAGGGCAGCAAGATCTGCGTGATGCCGGAGCCTTGGTCGGTCAGTTGGACTATTGCGTAGGGCTTTCCAGCCTTCGATCCGGGGGGCAGCTGTTCACGCAGTTTTTGAATCGAGGCCTCAGTCAGTTCGCCTGTGCCCGTTGAAATCATGCGTAAGCCGCTCACCTCTCCCTGCACTGACCATCCCTTGGGAACTTCTTCGGGCATGCTCTTGAGGCGCAACTCTACGTTCGTTGGCAAGGCCTTCGAATTTAGATTGAAGCCGGGGCGTGCGTCGATCGTGAGGTGTTGGCCTTCGGCGTCGGCTTGGCATTGCTCGATGGCAGCGCGCGCCTCGACCAGAGCTACCTCCCAACTCTTCTGCGCAGCTTCGCTGAGCTCTTTCGACCAGACACAAGTTTTGGGCATGCTGAAGGGTTGCGGGCCCGTGGCTCGCACGGTGGTTGTGCCACCTTGCGTTCGCCTATCTATCGGAATGAAATAGGTCTCGAGGAACTTGCCGCCGCTCTGAACCTTATCGAAGGTCTCCTTCCAGGCGATCTTGCCGCCGTAAACCAGTTCCCAACTCGCTGGCCAAAACTGCTCCTTCTCCGCTCGCCACGCGATCTTGTCGAGACGCTCGTTGAGTTTGCCGTCTAGCCAGTGACTCTCAATTTGAATAGGGCGCTTCGACTTGGGATCGATCTGCGCATGCAAGGAACCTAGACCCGGCAGCTGGGCGATGCGCAGGTCACCGTCAGTCTTCCACTCGAGCTCTGCGGGCCAAATCATAGCCACGCGCCTGAGTTCGAGTTGCATCAGTGTCGTGCGCCGCGCGTCCTCACTCATCTCGACCGAATTGCGCTTGTTCATGTCCGTTAGCCACAGACCCGCGCCCCAATGGAAGCGTATGCTGCGAGCGCGATAGTCACTTTCGTCCGAATTGAGGCCGATGCGCCAGCGCGCTCGATCGGGGAAAACGAAAGTCGCTTCGCACTCATACTTGGTGTCGGGCGCACTCGGGAACTCAAGCGTGGAATGGCTATAGATACTCGCTATTCCATCAATAGCACGCCTTCTAGCCGGTTTCTCAGGGAGGTCCTGCGCCGCGGATGTTACGGAATATCCGATGAGCAATGCAGCGACTGCGCATCTCCGCCACCAGCTACTCATTAGGGTAATTTCTTGATCCATTTCGCCCAGTCCTTCATGTCGTCACCGTAATCTCGATTGCTTAGCCTAACCAAGCTTGGGTGAACGCGGAGGCTTAACGGGCTGTCGCCACTGGCAAAGGCTCGGTAAAGGGCGCGGGCAGCGTCGGCGGACTCCTTTTCGTTTTGTGTGCCGAGGTAAGCCAGGGCCTTTGCGGCGGAAACGGAGACGATAGGCACTTCATCAAACAGCAAGTTACCAAGCGGTTCGATGGAATCCGTGTGACCGATAACGCCAAGGATCAAGGCCGACTGTGCGCGCACCATCGGCTCCTCCGCGTCAGTCAATCCAGCCACTGCTGGCTCGATGGCACCGTTCGATTCGGCGCCCGCTGCGACCAAGGTGAGGATGCAGTGGGCGGCGCTCCAACGTGTCTTCGGGTTAGGCGAGAACCGCATCAGATCACCAATGCGATACAAGGGAGTCTCCGGAAGAGACAGGGTTCCGAGACCAAGCATGGCGTTAGCGACCACGAGCTTGTTGGGATCCTCGAGGGCTGCCAGCAATGGAGAGAGGTCCGAAGGGTCACTGGAGAAGCCCAACGCCGCAGCGGCAATGATCCTGTTGCGGTCGGGACCCGTCAGGAGCTGCCCGAGGATTTCAGTGTGGCGATTGTGAACGCGCTCGCGAATGTTGATCTCCAGCAAGCTGGTCTTATTGACTTCGTTCTTTGTCGATGCGACCAGCGTCTTTTCATTCCATGCGGTGATCGAAATCGACAGGTCACCGAGGTACTTGCCAATCGTATCTTCCATCCGAGTCGCGGGGCCGAGGGGGCGGAAAGTCTCGTCCTCCACATCCTCGGTTTCTTCAGGAGTCGTCGCGCAACTTGCGAGCAGGCACAAGAGTACGGACAAGAAGGCCGTGGGGATCGCGGTGTAGCGTTGACGTTGAAATTGGATGAAGTGGTGGGGCATGACGTCTAGGACGGTCGATCGGCTCAGCTCTTCCCGTGGAACTCGCGGGCATCGGTGGGCAGCAGGGTACACTTCGGGCATCGCATCGTCCCGATTCACTACCAGCTCCTCATGGATGTTCACGTTCTAGACGCCCTTGCCCGCGGCGGATTCGAGGAGGTTCTCGCAATCTCGGACCGAGAATCCGGCTTACGCGCCTTCCTCGCCATTCACGACACTTCCTGCGGTCCGGCGCTGGGAGGAATTCGGCGCTGGTCGTACCGCACCGAGGACGCGGCCTTGCGCGATGTCTTGCGCCTTAGCCGAGCGATGACTCATAAATGCGTTTTGCTTGGATTGTCCGCCGGTGGTGGGAAATTGGTGATTCCTGAGCACCAGCGAGTGGATTGGAAGCTGGCCTATCAGTACATCGGCAAGGTGGTCCAACGCTACGATGGGCGTTATTACACAGGGCCCGATTTGGGGACAGGACCAAGGGAGCTAGGTTGGGTCGCTGAAACGACCGAGTACGTAACGCGCCCGGACGAAAAAGGCCCCGGAGAACTCCCGGAGGCGACGGCGGAGGGGGTTTTCGCCGGCATCGGAGCCGCACTGCGACATCAGGACGGAGAGGAAGATTGGGCTGCGCGCACAATCGTAGTGCAAGGATTGGGAGCCGTCGGGAGTCGCTTGGCGAGGCGCCTCGTCGAGGTGGGTGCGCGCGTTGTCGGCGTTGACATCGATTCCGAGAAGACGGCCAAACTGCAGGCCGAGTTCGATCTCGAAACAGTCGACTCCAGCAAGGAGTTTGACGTGCCCTGCGATGTCTTTGCGCCCTGCGCACTCGGCGGAATCTTGCACGACCTGAGCGTTCCGCGTCTCGCTTGTCGAATTGTTGCAGGAGGGGCTAACAACATTCTAGCTCAACCCAGTCACGGTGACGCTTTACACAAGCGCGGCATCCTTTACGCTCCGGACTTCGTCATCAACAGTGGTGCATTGATTCGTGGTGCGCGCTTTCACCTCGATGGTGAACGGGAGTCGGTTTCTGCAATCGGCGAGAGAATTGGAATGACATTGAGCGAAATCCTTACCGCTGCCCAAGAGGAAGGCCGCCCGCCGGCGCGGTTCGCGTTTGATGAAGCGGAAGCACGGATTCGTAGTCGTCGCGAGCAAGCCAGCCAGTCTCGTAGCTGAGTGAATTGAGAGCTCCCCATCGTTTTGATGCAAGCTGTGGGCTTGAGTCCTTTACCTGGGCTCCTGGTTTTGCTTGCCTGTCCTAGAGTTTCGCCCAAAGTGCTCTATCTCTACCCACCGGGCTCTTTTCGACGATAGTCGCCAAAACACCTTGAATCGCGTTCTAACCACCCTCGCTCTTTGCATGGCCACTTGTGCTCCCATTCGGGCTCAAGGCAGCAGCCCGGCGTCCCTGGAAACTTCGGGGCTGGTGGAAGGCAGTTTCCGCGTCGAGCGTGGGGCGGGTGTGAGCCTGTGGGTTCCCCCGGGCGAGGTCTTGGAATTCGACATTGATGTGGATCTGGGGGTCATCGGCGATGTGGGGGTTGGAGCAGTCACCATGTCTTCCGGTGTTGAGCCTTTTGTTGCAGGCTTACCAGTGCCCGGACAGTCCTTGTCTGATGGTGGAGCGATGGTTGGCTGGGTACAGATCAACGCACGCGGAGGCCACCTCGGCTACGAGCTGGATCACACGATTTCGACGCGCTACCTGCCCCAGAAGTGGCCGAGTCTGATCCACTCCGAGGAGCAAAAGGGCAGCGAGAATCGCAAGCGCGAAACAAAGGTCGGTGTGCAGGAGGGCGCTTGGAAACTCGCCTATCGAGCAAACGGACACTGCAATGGGTGCAAACGCAAGGAGCACTTCGTTGAGGCGTCAATGCCGTGGAATGACGACTATCATTGCAAGAAGTGTCGGCGTGGCGAGCACCGCCAATGGAATCCGGCGTCAGAACGTGAAGTCCCCGAACAGACCACGGACATCCTGACTGCCGTCTATCTTGCGCGCGGATTGGTGCGTGGAACGGACAAGGACATCGAGATGTTCATGTTGCAGAAGTACAACCTATGGTCGGTCAAGCTGACACGTGGTTCGACCAGAGACATCAAGGTCCCCGCAGGAACATTCCGTTGTACGGAAGTGCTACTCAGTGTCTCGAAGCCCAAGGGAGAACCCGAGGGTAAGCACAAGTTCTCCGGACTGTTCGGGATTAAGGGCGCCCTTAAAATCTGGTTGCATGAGGCGACCGGCGTGCCCGTCTTGATCGAAGGGGATGTTCCGATCGGCAGCATCATCGATCTGCACGCTACGATTAGCTTGGCGAAGTACCGCGGCACGCCTGTGGAGTTCAAGACCCGGCCCTGAGCGGGCAGTGGGCGAATACGCTACCGTATTCCCTATGAGACCTACTTCGATCGCTGGTCGGTTACTGATCGCACTAGGCACATCGCTGATAGCGCTGTGTCTAGCGGATTGCGGCTATCGGTTTTGGCTTTCCAGCCAAGACTTATCGTGGGATCGGCAACGGGTTCTACGCGAGCTGGAAGAGCAGCGCGAGCAAGTGCTCGGTGAACGGGAGTGGGAGAAGGAGGGCGCTGCAGAGAAGCGTGAGTCAAGTTGGATCGTGTCGCCTTTTGTCGGATACGAGTCCAAAACTTCCGCTTTTCAACTCGAGCGCCAGCTGCGACTTCAAAGCGAGGAAGGCCACGAGACGTTCACGGTCATGATCGTGGGGGGATCCGTGGCCGCTGGTTTCAGTTATCAAGGGCGCGCCCGCTTGCTCGAAATCCTCGGCAGTAGCCCACTGCTTGCGGGGCGCAAGCTGCGCCTGATCAATCACGCGCGCCCGGCTTTCAAGCAGCCACAACAGGTCACGCAAGCCGCCTACGTCTTTGCACTAGGGCTGGCTCCAGATGTCGTGATCAATCTTGACGGTTTTAACGAGTTGGCCGTGGCGGGGATCAACGCCAAGTTTGATATGCATCCAGCCTGGCCATCAGTCACGCAGTGGTTGCCCTTGATCCAAGGCGGAGGCGATTCGGAAGGCTTGCGACTGACGGCCCATGTCCTGGTACAGCGCGATCGCCTGGTTGCGGAAATCGATAAGGTTACGAGTTCCGTAGGGCTGCGGAGTGCGCTGGTCGGGAGTCTCTATCAAAAACGCATCGCACGGGCGAAGGTTGGCTATGGAAGTGCCATCGACGAATTGCTCGCGAGTCTCAGCCAGGGTGGCGATGGTGTCGAGCGCATGAGCCCAAGCTTCGACGGCCGCGAAGGTCCGCTGCTCGTCGAGTGCACGAGTATTTGGCAGAAGAGCTCGATCTCATTGCACGGAATCTGCGAGAGCCACGGCATTCCGTATCTGCACGTCCTTCAACCGACCTTGCACGACGAGGGCTCGAAGATTGCGACCGCGGAGGAACTCGAAACAGGAAAGACCAAGGACATCTGGGAACGCTCCGCCCGACTAGGCTATCCGTTATTGCGGGCCGCTGGACTTGAGCTCGTGGAGCGTGGCATCGCCTTCCACGACTCAAGTCTTGTCTTTCGCGACGTAGAAGAAACCCTCTACGTTGACGCCTGCCATTTCGGTCAAACGGGCAACGAGTTGTTGGCTGAAGACATCGCAGAGGCTCTATTCGATCTCTTAAGCCAGGGCTAAAGGACCGTTGCTTCCGCCGGGCCGTCGTCGACTCGAAAGGTCGTGCCGGGCTCTTGATGGCGGCGCTTGATGTAAGCCAACACTTGGCCCGTGTCATGTTCAAAGGAGTAGGCCCAACTGGTCACCACGCCTAAGTCGCGCCATTCTTCCTTCTCCTCGGACCAACGGAAGAGGCGTGTGCCGGGCGGCAAGGGGTCACTGTGCGATATGCGCAGGGTGCAAAGACGCTTGTTGATTCCCCCGTAGGTGTCGATCTTGGCCACGACTTCCTGGCCGATGTAGCAGCCCTTGGAAAGATTGTAGGCTTCTTCCAAGCGAGCTTCTTGCGGGTAGACGTTGCTGTCGATGTCTTCGCCAAACACTGCGCGACAAGCGGTCACGCGAGTGATGTCAGAAACGATGCGACCTGTCGGCGTTAGGTTGGCTTCGACCAAAGCGCTCCACAGCTCGCCCGCCTGCTCTGGACCGCCATCGATGCGGTAGGCCGTGTGGCCGTAGGGCGCGACTTTCGTGATGATCACGGTCTTCCCAGCAAACTGAGCTTCCACGAATTGGTGATCCTCCTGCGGCAATGCGGGGAAGATCTTAGCCAGCAGCTCCTCCGACCTCGGCCCCGACGCGAGCAGCGGGGCACTCTCCTCGCTCGTGTCGGTAATCTTCGCATCCTCTGCAAAGAGGTACATGTCGATTCCTTGTGCCAAAGCGGCGGCTTGTCCAGCGCCGATGGAGAGCAGGAAGCCGCCCTCTACGCGGCTCAAGTCAAAGTCGAACAGGATCTTGCCCTTGCCGGTCAACAGTAGATTACGGTTGCCTTCACCCACTTCGAGTTCGAGTACCTGGTTGGACAGGATCCGATTCAAGAATGCGGCTGAATCGGCGCCACTGACCTTCACCTGACCTCGATCAGTTTCATCGAAGATGACGGCGCTCTGTGTCGCTGCCTCATACTCGGCGGGCACGTCGCCGTAACTGAGCAGTGGTTGGTGTTGATCTCGCGGGAGCAGTTGAGCTCCGTTGGATTGGTGTTTTGGGTAGAGCAGGTTTTGCTTCACGGCGATCTTAGGTCTGTTTGGGAAGGGGCGTCCTGAGCGGGAGCCTACCCGCGATTGATCTCGAACGGGAGGGGTGACCATTTTTCAAACCAGAGGTCTGATGTGTATGGAGCATCAGAAGTGTGGATCTTGGACGTTCAGTTTGGCTGCTTTGGGCCTTGGCACCCTCCTGTCACTGACACTCTCGTGGGGCCGCGAATCGCTCGCGGCAGGTAAGAATGAGGTGGGAGCTCCCTGGATCTGGCTCTGCGATCGGGAAGATGGGCGTGTGATAGGCCTCGATTTCGATGGATTTGAATCTCGCAGTTGGCGGGTAGCATGGCCGCTCGAGGTGGCGCCCGCCGCCGATGGAGCCCTATGGGTCCTGGCAGCTACTTCTCCAGGTCCAGAGAGCGGCCGGAGACTCGTCCGAATCGATGCGCGGGGCGAACGGCAACTGGACCTATTCCTCGAAGGGGCTTGCGGATTGGAGACCGGCCCCGGAGAGTCGGCTCGGCTTCTTGTGGGCGAGCTGTCGCGACGATTCCTGGTCGAGGTCAGCTCATCTGGCGTCCAAGAGATGCTCTCGCCAGCGAGTGGTGCGTTCCGGTGGCTCGAGCGCGGAGATTCGGTGCTCCTGGCCGCTCCGGGACATTTGTGGCTAGCGGGGACCGCGATTTCTGAGGAAGCGAATTGGGGGCTCAGCCTTGGGCCTGGGGAGTCCCTTCTATCTGTCGTGAGCAGCAGTAATGGCTGGTTCGTGCTTTCTACCTCGGGAGTTCAGCATGTGCTGCGCAGCCTGGATTGGGACCTTTCACTACTTTGGAAGCGCACAGGGCCCAACCTAGCTCCAGGGTCCCCAGCCGGCTCATTTCTCATGACAGGCGGCTCTGGCGAGCCAGCGAGTGCGGTGCGATTGATTACTCGCCGAGGCGAAGAACGCAGATTTGATGAGCTGGGTGAATTGATTCGGTCCTTCGATTGGAATTGCGGACCAATCATTGATGGAGTTCAGGACTCCCTAGGCGTCACGTGGTTGGCCACTTATGGCGCTTGCCTCCGCATGGGGCCGGGTGGGTGGGCCATTCCTGGGCAAGGCGGATTCCACACCATCGTGGATCTAGAAGTAAGTCCTGTGGATTCACTTTGATTCACCTCCCAAAAAGAAATCACCGGCACGGATTTAACCGTTGCGGGTGATTCTCAGGATGGAGGCGTTTCGTTAAGCCGAGATGTTCTCGCGACGTCCTTTGGGCTTCTTTATAGGGAAGTCAGTTGCGGCTCTTTCGAGGCCGGAGAGGAACGCGAGCGTCATGTTTGAAAGATCGCCGCGGTCGCAGTCCGTTGCGAGCTGGGCGAAGCGCTGAAGCGTCCTTGAGACCTTCGTGATTTCCTTAAGAACAGGCGCGTCGGGGCGTTCACGCGCCTCAACTCGCGCTTCTACGCGCTTGAGCTTGTCCTGAAGGTCCGAGATCAACTGCTCGTCGGAGCGACGGGTGTAAGATCGTTTTGCCATCATTGAATGGGGGAGTTTGGAGAATTCGCCACGAGAATCTAGGCGTCCGGGGGGTGGACGTTCGGAATCTGTGACAGGGGGGATTTAGTTACGGCTGAGCGGAGATAAGTGATTTCATGCCTCATATGAAGAAACAAGGCCAATCAGCATCCACCGAATGATGAATGGAAGAGCAGAATAAATTCACCCGCCGATAACTAAGTGTACGCGCCAAAAGAATTGCCTCGGGCATTCCTTTTGGCGTATTTGGAGCACCTTTTAGGGATTGACCCTTGTTGGGGTATCAACTAGCGGGTTTCAATTTCTTACACCCTGTAATCTTGGGATTAATGCCTCTGGCCGAGAATCGCGGTCGGTGATAGGCTGGTCGCCCGTTTTTACCCGGATCTATCCAAGCATTACTGTGCACGAAGACATTCAAAACGTCCTCCTAAGCGAGGAACAAATTACAGTGGGCATCGATCGTGTCGCTGCGGAAATCACAAAGGCCTTTCGCGGTGAAAAATTCACGGTAGTTTCCATCCTCAAAGGGTCGTGCATCTTTGCATCGGACTTGATTCGGCGCATTCCGGTTCCGCTTGAGTTGGCCTTCGTTTCCGCTTCCAGCTATGGGGAAGGCACTACGAGCGGCGAGCTCGCGATGAATTTCTTCCCCACGGACCAGGAAATCCGCGGCAGACGTCTTCTCCTGGTGGACGACATTCTAGATACGGGAAAGACCATGAGTTCCCTCGTAAACGCCTTCAAAGCACGTGGTGCTGCGGAGGTTCGTTCCTGTGTCTTCCTGGACAAGCCCTCGCGTCGCTCGGTCGAGTACCGTGCCGATTTTCGCTGTTTCGAGGTCGAGAACCTATTCGTCGTAGGCTACGGCCTCGACTACGCGGGCCTGTACCGCAACCTGCCTTACGTGGGCGTCCTGCGGCCAGAGATCTTCGAGGACGAGGCTGAAAATCCGAAGGCGAAAGACGACGCGACCGTCTGAGTGAACAGGATCGATTTGAAAGCTTCCTGAGACAAGTTCGAACTGATCCTGCACCTTTGTGCGGGATCGCATAGGATTCTTGCCCCGATACGCAGTTTGAGATCGGAGAAGTAGGGGCGACTGGTCCCGGCGGCAGGTGCAGCCACGCAACAACTAGAGGACGAACGCGTCCAACCCATTCGCATAAGCAGCGATTGATGTGACCCGCACCAGAGCGGTCAGCGTCAGCGCAAACCCCGTATTCATCTCGTGACCGATCACATCGTGGTCCCGCGGGAGAGGCATGGCATTGAACTCGACGAGTTCTTGTGCCTACTCTACCCGCTCCTCAACAAAGGCTTTCTGCGCGGACACATCCGCGACGGAAAGGTATTGCTTGATGGTCAAAAGACGCTTCCCTCGAAGCACTTGCGCGGCAACCAGGTGATCTCGATCGATATCGACGAGGACTCAGCCGAATTGCCCCAGCGCCCGGTCGCTCCGCGCATCGAGATTGAAGTGCTCTACGAGGATGACGAAGTGATGGTCGTCTACAAGCCCGCCGGTCTGGCCGTCGAGCCCGAACGCTGGGAACGCGGTACCGCTTGCCTCTCGGGCGCCTTGCTCGACATGGCCCTGCGCCGCAGCGAAGTGTCGCCCGACTCCGCCGGAACTCCAGCCGAAGGTCTGGACTACAGGCCACGTCTGGTGCATCGCATCGACAAGGGCACCAGTGGTGCAGTCCTGGTCGCCAAAGAATTAGAAGCCGAACGCCGCCTACGCGAAGCCTTCGCGACAGGCGGAATCAAGAAGTCATACTTGGCCTTGGTCGAAGGGGAGTACCCCCTAGATCCGGGCGAACATGAAGTGATCGATTTGCCGCTTGGTCCCGATAATCGTAAGTCGGGCCTGATGTGTGTTGTCCGCAATAGCGGTAAGGATGGCGGCAAAGAATCACAGACACGCGTTTCCGTCGAGCAGGCATTTCAAGGCTTCACCTTGATGCGCTGTGAACCTTTGACGGGGCGTACTCATCAAATTCGTGTGCACCTTTCGCACACGGGCTTTCCTTTAGCAGTGGATGCCTCCTACGGCCGGCGAGATTCGTTGGCACTTTCCGAGATCAAACGCAACTACCGTCCTAAACGCGGCCGCGCGGAATCTCCTCTCATTGACAGACTCACCCTGCACGCGCACAGGTTGAGTTTTCCTGACGAAAACGGTGCCTTGCACCACGTCGAAGCGCCTCTACCTAAAGACTTCAGTCGTATCCTTAAGCAAATGGCCAAGGTGCGACCCTCAAATCGATAACGCGGTTTCAAAACTCAGAAACCGACCCCAACGCATAAACAAGAATCATGAAAATCAAGCACAAGCCCAATGACTTTCGCGTCCGCGAACTCCTCAAGGACGACTACCTAGTCGACAAGGGGCCGCACCACGTCTATCACGTGATCAAGCGCAAGTTGACCTCTCTCGAAGCTGCGGAAGTCCTGGCAGAGATGACCAACGTCTCCGTTGGCGAAATCTCGATGGCTGGACTCAAAGACCGTCAGGGTGTCACCGAACAATACATGAGCGTCAAGGGCGGCAAGCGTGCCGAACTCGATACTCCTGAACTAAAACTGATCGCGGCTGGTTCGGCGATGACCGCGCTTTCCCCCGAGAACAGCTACGGCAACGCATTCGAACTTCGTTTGCGCGATCTGAACCCCAACGAGTACAAACGTCTCGCTCTGCACCGCGATGTGGTTGGACGCTTGGGAGTTCCGAATTACTTTGACGAGCAGCGCTTCGGCAACCTGCGCCATGGACAAGGATGGATCGCCAAGGACTTGATGTTGGGCCAACACGAAAAAGCTCTGCATAGTCTGCTGGCTTCCGAGTCGGAATTCGACGCGGGCCGCATTGGTGCCTTTAAAGCCGAATTGCGCCACGTTTGGGGAAAATGGGAAGATTGCCGCGAAGTCGCCGGCCGCTTTGGCGAGCACCACTCAGTGTTTGAGCACTTGATGAGGGAACCCACCAATTTCGCGGGCGCCTTCTATCACATCTCTTCACGCTTGCGCTTGATTCACCTCTACGCTTTCCAGTCGCACATTTGGAATCGCGCCGTGGCCAACTACTTCGCACGCTTGTGCGGCGACAACGGATCGCGAGTTGGCGAGACCATCGAAGGACCGCAGGTCTTCCCCGATCGTAAGTTGCCCGTGGACCTTTCTTGGGGCGGAGCATTCCGCTTGCCCGGATCGGGACTCGAAGACGTCGAGCACGAATCACAGAAAGAACTGCTCATCGAAGCGCTCAAGGCAGAGGGCTTGACCCCCGAGCAGTTCCGCATCGAAGGTGTTAGCGGATTCCAATTGAAAGGCGAAGACCGTCGCCTGTTCATCCGCCCGCGTCACCTCAAAATCGACAACGGCAAGGCTCGCGACGGACTTGAAGGCACGGCGAATATGACCTTCGAGTTGCCGCGCGGCGCCTACGCAACGCTAGTTGTGCGTGGTCTGCTCTCGCGCTTCTACAAGGGAACCATCGATCTCGGCAACCTCGATGGAAACAGCGGGCCGGAGCGCGAACGCGCGCAGTACGAGAATCGCGATCAGCGTGACACCGGATACAAGGCCCGTTCCAACCAAGGTGGCGGCGGTTACGCACGAGTTCACAGCGGCGGTCAACGCGGCGGTCAACGCAGCGGTTACCAAGGCAGCCAGAGTGGCGGCTACCAGGGCAGCCAAAGTGGCGGCTACCAAGGTCGTGACGGCGGCAACCGCGAAGCTTATGGCCGCAGCGGCGGCGGATATGGCGGAGACCGTTCCGGCGGCGGAGGCTATCAAGGTCGTCAAGATGGAGGCTACAAGGGTCGTCCGTCAGGCGGCGGCGGTTACGGCGGCGGTAGCAGCTATGGCGGCGGGGATCGTCAAGGTGGCGGAGGCTATCAAAGTCGCCAAGGCGGCGGCGAGCGCTCCGGTCAGCAAGGCGGTGGCTACGGCGGAGGCGACAACCGTTCTTCCGGCGGTGGTTACCAAGGTCGACCCAGTGGCGACGGTGGTAGCAGCTATGGCGGCGATCGCTCCGGTGGCGGCGGATACCAAGGCCGTTCCGGCGGCCAAGGCGGCGGCGGATACCAGGGACAATCCGGCGGAGATAACCGCGGCAGCAGCGGCGGCTACCAAGGCCGTTCCGGTGGCCAAGGTGGCGGCGGTTACCAGGGTCGTTCCGGCGGCGAAGGTGGCGGCGGATACCAAGGTCGTTCCGGCGGCCAAGGTGGCGGCGGATACCAGGGCCAATCCGGCGGAGATAACCGCGGCAGCAGCGGCGGCTACCAAGGCCGTTCCGGTGGCCAGGGCGGCGGCGGTTACCAGGGCCGTTCCGGCGGCCAAGGTGGTGGCGGATATCAGGGCCAATCCGGCGGAGATAACCGTGGCGGCAGCGGCGGCTACCAGGGCCGTTCCGGCGGCCAGGGCGGCGGCGGATACCAGGGCCAATCCGGCGGAGATAACCGTGGCGGCAGCGGCGGCTACCAGGGCCGTTCCGGCGGCCAAGGCGGCGGCGGATACCAGGGCCAATCCGGCGGAGATAACCGTGGCAGCAGCGGCGGTTACCAGGGCCGTTCCGGCGGCCAAGGCGGCGGCGGATACCAGGGCCAATCCGGCGGAGATAACCGTGGCAGCAGCGGCGGTTACCAGGGCCGTTCCGGTGGCCAAGGTGGCGGCGGCTACCAGGGTCGTTCCGGCGGCCAAGGTGGCGGCGGCTACCAGGGTCGTTCCGGCGGCCAAGGTGGTGGCGGTTACCAGGGTCGTTCAGGTGGCCAAGGCGGCGGCGGCTACCAAGGCAGTTCCGGTGGTGGAGAGCGTCGCAGCTACGGCGGTGGCGACAGTCGCTCCGGTGCCGGTTACCAAGGTCGCTCTGGTGGCGGCTACGGCGGAGACCGTTCTGCTGGCAGTAGCTACCAGGGAGGTCAAGGCGGCGGCGATCGTGGCGGATACCAAGGCGGCCAAAGTCGCCAAGGTGGCGATAGCCGCGGAAGCTACGGTGCAGGCGGCCGCTACGAGGGTGGAGCTCGCGGCGGAAGTTCTCGCGATGTCGGCGGAGGCCGTCCCGGGCAGAAGCCCCATGGCCGCACTTGGGAGGGCGCCAACGTGCCCCCGCCCGAGTACGGATCGCGCTCGCAAGAAAGTGCCTACGGCAAACGCGATCGCAGCTCGGACCATGGTTCGGACGGCGGCTCGAAAGCGTAGACTGCACCTCTGATTCGATTCCCCTGATCCCTAAGTAAGCAATCTAACCATGACACAAGGTCACATCGTCGGAGTCCTCGGTGGCTCCGGCTTGTACGAAATGGACGGTCTTGAAGACGTCCGTGAAGTCGCCCTCGAAACTCCCTTTGGTTCCCCGAGTGATTCCTTCATCACGGGCAACCTCGACGGCACTCGTATGGTTTTTTTGCCGCGCCACGGAAGGGGGCATCGGCACAGTCCGTCGGAGATTAACTACCGAGCCAACATCTGGGGAATGAGAAAGTTGGGCGTCAAGCGCATCATCTCAATCTCAGCTGTTGGTTCAATGCGCGAAGACATCATCCCCGGCGAGTTTGTGTTGATCGATCAGTTTTTCGATCGCACGCGCCATCGTGTCGATACTTTCTTTAATGAAGGCATCGTCGGGCACGTCATGTTCGCCGATCCGATCTGCGAAGAAACACGCCAAGCACTGCTCAAGGCGGGTAATGATCTCGGTGTGAAAGTTCACGATGGCGGCACCTATATCAATATGGAAGGTCCGCAGTTTTCGACTCGCGCCGAGTCGAAAATCTATCGAAAATGGGGTGTTGATGTGATCGGCATGACCAACTTGCAGGAAGCGCGACTAGCCCGTGAGGCTGAGATCGGCTACTCAACCGTGGCGATGGCGACGGACTTCGACTGCTGGCACGAGGGCCACGACGACGTAACTGTCGAAGCGGTTGTGGCGACTATGCAGGCGAACGTCGAGAAGGCACGCTCGCTAGTCAAGGCGGCAGCGCCTTTGGTGGCCGCAACACCGACATGTTCTTGCGATTCAGCGCTACAATTTGCGATCATGACGGCCAAGGAGAAGATCTCTGCTGGCGCGCGTGAGCGAGTGGGACTCTTCATCGACAAGTACCTCGATTAGACAATCAGTCGATCTCAGGAGCCGACAGCATGCTGCGACTTTCCACAAAAGCTCAACCCATAGCGCTACTCGCACTACTGGGCTTAGCTCTCTGCGGTTCCTGTCAATCGAATCGTGGGATACCATCGGCAGAAGAGCTGGCGAGTTTGATGGAAGAGGAGCCCGCTGTTACCTCCGTCAGCCACCACGGACCTAATGTTTCCTTCGATGGCGGCGGCCCAATGCGCTTTGTTGGGATCCTCTACAATGGTTTCCGCAAGGAGCGTGCGATGGAGACCGTGCGCTTCATGGATGCGCGCGTGCGCACCCCGGGTTCCGAAGGTTTTCGCCAGTCGCTGGACGAGGTCGAGCGGCAGTTGCGCGATGAGGGATTTGGATCGATCGAAGGCTTAGAACTTTCCGTCGTAGAAACGGAGATGGAGAGCCCTGCGTGGAATGCACGTAGCGCCAAACTGAGTTTGGTGACGTCGAAAGGTGGCGAGTCGGTCTTGCACGCCTTCGAGCACCCGTCGGATCCTGATCGCTGTCTCTTGCCCGAGAATGCGCCATCAGCAGCAGTGTCAGGCAATGTTGCCATGAATTTGGCAGATCTGAGTGCCGGTGACATCTTGGTCACCGAAGCGAGCTTGCGGCGAGACCTCTTGGAGCGTGCCGAACGCAAGGGCGCAGCGGCCGTGATCTCTAGTGCGTTGGGTAGGTACAACATCGATCCCACCGACGCCGAACGCCATCAAGATGCGATCGGCTTTCGTTCAGTCAGTCCGGAAAGTCAATTTCCAGTAGCGCAGATTTCTCCGCGCTCCTACGCGCAGATCAGTTACGCATCGGAGAGCGGGGGTGCGAGCTTGGTCCTCAACGCGGAGGTGGAACTCGGTTCAAAAACTGTACGGACTTTGATTGCCACCATCGTCGGTTCTGATCGCGCTGACGAAGTGGTCGCTATGTCGAGCCACTTGGAAGCGCCCGGCGCTTCTGACAACGCTACCGGTGCCGCTGGTCAACTTGAAAACGCATTGACGATTGCACGTGTTCTAGAACGCGGCGGAATCGATCGCCCGTCTCGCAGCATCGCTTTCATTTGGGGAATGGAAAACGAGGAAGCGGACATCTGGCTTCGCAATCAAAACCGCAAGCCGATAGCCGCGGTCAACGCGGTCATGATCGGTGAGTCGCGCGAACGTACGGGCGCGGTTCCCCTCTTGGAGCGCTATCCTGATCCTGGAGCGATCAAGACCATCGAGCCGGACCGGCACACTCTTTGGGGAAGTCGCGATATCGAGCCCGAATGGCTCGTTCCGAACGGTTTGTCGATTATTGCGCGCTGCGCGCTGGTGGACGTATCGCGGCACGTCGGCGATTGGGAGACCTTTGAGAACCCCTACGAAGGCGGGACGGATCACGAGCGTTTCATTCTCTCCGGTGTGCCTGCGGTTCTCTTCTGGCATTTTACGGACTTCACCTTTCACACTTCACTCGACAGAGAAGTGATGGTGGATGCGGAAGAGTTGAAGCGTATGGCGATCGCAGCGTTGGTAACCGCCATGGCCCTTGCAGATCCGGAACCAGGAGACTTGACGCGTTACTTAACAACCTTGAGCAGCGAGCGCGTGTTGCGAATTGTCGCAGCCGAGGAAGCCGGCGAGGTCGAAATCGCTGAGGATTGGCGAGCTTGGTGTAGCGGTGTTCGGCACTGGCTTCGAATTCACTGCCTGGGACTCCAAGGTGCTGATGGGATCCTGCCAGGCCCGTTAGAGAGTGCGGCATTGAAGCGTGACTCCTAGTGAGAATTCAGCTTGTGAGTACATTGCTCGTCTTACTGGCCGGCGCTGTAAATGGTCAAGAGGTCAAGCCAGGACACATAGGTCCGCAGGTTGCGCCGGGCAAGACAGGGCCGGCACGTTTCGTTGGACCGATTTACGAGCACTTTGACACGAAGGCGGCTTTGGCGACCCTTTCTTTCGTCGACGGGTTCTATCGGGCGCCGGGAAACGAGGGGTACAACGCTTGCATCGATCACTTGCGCTCGCGCTTGGAGGCAGCGGGCTTCGGCACGAAGCCTGGCTTCGAGTTGGAAGAGATTGTCACGCCGATGCGTGCTCCAGCATGGACACCACGTTCTGCAAGCCTAGAAGTCCTTCTGCCTGACGGTGAGGCGATTGTCCTGCACTCCTTCAAGGAGGCGACGGATGTGGATCGCGTGATGCTGCCAGTCAACGCGCCTTCAGCTGACTTGGAAGGCGTCTTGGTCTTCAACTCAGCCGATGTTCGCGAGGGGACGATTTTTGTGAGCGAGACAAATGTCGGCGGGGGAACGATCGGGCGGCTTGCGAAACAGGGTGCGTTGGCCGTAATTTCTGCAGGCATCGAAGGCTTCACGCGCGACCCCTCCGGCGGCGATGAACATCTGGATGCGATTCAGTTTCGAACGGTATCGCGCAGCGTGCGCTTACCCGTTTTGCAAATCTCACAGCGCAGCTACGGCAAGCTAGGCGTCCTGGCCAATGAGCACGGAGAATTGCGGCTACGTATCCGCGCCGAAGTTGAATTCACCGAAACGAGCCTGCGGACTTTGGTTGCGCGCATCATTGGCGGACAAAAGCCGGACGAAATCATCGCCATGGCCTCCCATGTGCAAGAGCCTGGCGCTGGCGACAACGCCAGTGGAGTAGCGGGGTTGTGTGCCGCCGCCTTGGCATTAGAGGAGGCCTTGTCGAAAGGCGAGCTTGCGCGACCGGCACGCAGCCTAGCCTTTATCTGGGGGGACGAAATGCAACAGTCAGCGATTTGGCTCAAGCACAATCAACGCAAAGTGATCGCGGGTATCTCTGCCGACATGTTGGGGCAATCCGCATCGCGTACCGGAGCTATTTGCCTACTCGAACGTGAACCCGACCCCGGTGCACTCGATACCTTGCCGCCCGACAAGCACACGCCCTGGGGGGCTGGCGTGGTTAAGGAGAGCCAATTGCGGCCGAGTGCGCTCTCACTCATCGCACGTATCGCACTCGTCGATGTTGCGACCCTGGTTGGAGGGTGGGCGACTTCGGAGAATCCATGGGAAGGTGGTAGCGATCACGACATTTTCTTGGCGCGTGACATCCCCGGGATCTTGATCTGGCACTTCACGGATTTCACTTACCACACGGGACTCGATCGGCTCGACCGACTGGATTCCGAAGAGCTGCGACGTAGCGCCACCGCCATCCTCTGCACAGCCCTTGCTGTGGCCGATCTGCGCCGTGCCGATCTTGAGCGAATACGGGCTAGCAACGCCCTAGAGCTCGACTTACGCGTGCAATCAGCCCTCACAGCTGAGCGCCCCGACATAGCCAAACGTTGGCGAGAGTGGTGTCAAGGTGTAGAACTGTGGCTGAGCGTTGTGTGCACCGAACCCGAAGAGGATTGACTCCTCAACTCACCGTCGTATAAATTGACATGTCTACATCGGATACAAAACAAGGCGCGTCGCGGCGCGCTATTCTCGGCCTTGGCGCCGGCTTTGCTGCGCTCGCCTGCACTTCTCCTGGAAAGGCTGGCTCGCCTTCTTCAGCGCTTGGTCGCCAGAAGACAGCCACGGGTCGCAAGGACTATCCGGTGCTCGTTGGAAGCGCTAACGCTTTGGCGGGAATGAAGAAGCACTATGACAAGTTGCTCGCCGGAGCTGAACCGCTCGATGTTGCTATCGAAGTCGTCAAAGTGGTCGAAGCTGACCCAACGGACAACAGCGTTGGATTCGGCGGCATGCCAAATGAAGACGGAGTGGTGCAACTCGACGCCGCCGTGATGGATGGCCGCACACACAACGCGGGTTCGGTTGGCTGCATTGAGAACATCATGCATCCTTCGGAGGTTGCGCGACTCGTGATGGAACGTACGGATCATTGCATGATCGTTGGCCGTGGGGCCTATGAATTTGCGCGCGAGCATGGCCATCCGCATGTGGAGCTATTGACAGATAAGGTCCGTCGCCGTTGGCTGAAGTGGAAGGAGAACTTGAGCGATAGTGACGATCGCTTCCGGACGCCGGAGGATGACGAAGAGGACAGGGAACTCGATACCGCTATGTCTTGGTCAGATGACATCGAGGGGCAGCGGGTGACCGGAACCATCCACTGTTCGGCCCTCGCGACCAGCGGCGAGATCGCTTGCACCACAACCACCTCGGGCCTCTCTTGGAAGATTCCGGGTCGCGTGGGGGACTCGCCGATCATTGGAGCCGGACTTTATTGCGACGGCGAGGCTGGCAGTGCCGGAGCCACAGGGCGCGGCGAAGCAGCGATCCTCTCCCACGGCAGCTCGGCAATTGTTGAATTGCTGCGGGCGGGAGCAAGTCCTGAAGATGCCGGGCTCGAAGTCATGGCGCGCGTAGTACGCCAAGCCCAGCGCGCGAGTGTTTGGCAGCCAGGACTAGTAAACGAGGAGGGTCAACCTAGCTTCAACCTTTCGTTCTACGTCCTCGGGCTAGACGGCGCGGTTGCTGGTGTCCGCCTCAAAGGCAAGAGCCACTTCGCTGTGTCTGACCCTGAGGGTGGTCCGCGACACATGCCGACGGTTAGTTACTTGGAGTAAGGATCAAACTCGAGCGGGTGGTCGCCCATGGCTACTCTGAATTCCTCTTTCGAAATGGCATTGTCCCCGTTCATGTCGAGGGCTGCCAAGATCGAGTTGGGCCGGATGTCGATACCAGCACCAAGCAGCATGTCTTCCATGTCTTTGCGAGTTACGTAGCCGGTGTTTTTCTGATCGAGGCGCCGGAAGGAGTAGACGGGGCCCACGATTTGATTCGGTCGCGGCGCCGAATGTTCGTGTTGGACGCGTTGGATCACGCGGCCAAATAGCTCCTGAACCGAACTCGCTTCGGCGGGGAGGTAGGAGTCTTCTTCTGCCGCAAGCGCGTCTGCTTCCATCTGATCGCTCAGAGCTTGCAAGCGCGAGAGAGCTGTCGGATCGTCCGGGTTAGGAATGGGCGCCTTGAAGGCCGAGTAAATCTTGAAGGTTTCGAGCGAGACGAAGATGTACTCCTCGACCGTGATTTGTCCGTCAAGGTCCGCGTCGTAGACATGGAATCGTGCGCGGTCAATCTCCAGGCTGTCGCGCGCTTCTCGATACGAAATCCAGGCGCTGCTGTCGTAGTCCGCGATGGCGAAGTAGGCCCGAGCGAGCTCTTTCTGCACCTCTTCTTCATTGGCCTTAGCTTCCGCCTGGAGATCTAGCTCCGGCGTAGGTGCTTTCTCATCCTCTTTCTCAGCGTCCTTGAGGGCTGCTCCGCGGCCTTGGCCAGCGATTGCGAGGACGGGCAAGGCCAAGGCGGCGATGATGGTGGCTATCTTGAAAGTCTGCTTCATGGGGCGATGAACAGGATCGACGGTTCTTGGGAGGAGACTCCAGGGTCTCCTCTAATTTTTGCTGAGGAGCTCTGTGAATTAGCCCTTGCAGGCTTCTAGCACGCTTTGGATCACGCGCTGGACATCTTCTTCCGGGAGGAAGGGGTGTATCGGAAGGCAAAGAACTTCGCGGGATAGCTGCTCTGCGACGGGGAAGTCACCGAGCGAGTAGCCCCAATTCGAGGCGGCCTTCTGCAAGTGAACCGGGCTCGGGTAGTGAAGTGCCGCAGCAATCTTCTCTTTGTTGAGCTGAGCCATCACATGGTCCCGCAAGCCCTCGCCTCGGATGCGTAGGGCGTACTGATGATAGGCGTGAACGGAACCTTTTGGAACGCAGAGGGGCACAGTTACTTCGCAGGTCGCGAAGCCTGCGTCGTAGCTCTCGGCGACGCTGCGACGTCGGTCGTTCCAACGATCGAGGTAGGGAAGCTTGAGGTTTAGTACTGCACCTTGGATCGCTTGCAAACGCGAGTTGGTGCCGATCTCCGTGTGTACATACTTCGCGGCGCTGCCGTGGTCGCGCAGCGAGAGCAAATTCTTGTGCACATCCCCTGAGTTGCAGAGTACCGCACCACCTTCGCCCACCGCGCCCAAGTTCTTGGTCGGGTAGAACGAGAAAGCTGTAGCGTCACCGAGTTCCCCCGCCCGCACACCATCGCGTTCGGCGCCGTGTGCTTGGGCTGCGTCTTCGAGCAGTTTGAGGCCCTGCTCATTCGCTAGGGCGCGGAAGCCGCGTATGTCGACCAGTTGACCGTATAGGTGCACAGGCAGGAGGCAGCGCGTGTCCTTGTCAATGGCGGCCCGGGCCGTTTCTAAGTCGAGCAGCCCAGTACCTGCTTCCACGTCGCACAACTGCGGCTTGAACCCGCACCAAGCGACCGAGCCTGCACTAGCAAAAAAGGTGAAGGGGCTAGTCAGCACCCCTTCTCCTGGTTGGATGCCGAGTGCGCGCATCCCGAGGATCAACGCATCGGTTCCCGATGCGACGCCGACGCCGAACTTCGCACCCTGGAAGGCCGCGAAGTCTTTTTCGAACTTCACGACCTCAGGGCCGAGAATGTACCAACCACTCTCAAGCACTCGTTGCACAGCCTCAAATAAGGCCGGCCCAAGCTCTGCCCGCTCGGAAGCGAGGTCGATCGGAGGGATGGGTTTCGGGTCGGCGATCGTATTGCTCATTACTTAAAGGTCTTCAGCTCACCGCGGGTGAACTTCCCCCAGTAGTCGTCGAGCGCGACCTTCACCTTGCCGGAGAGCAAGTAGAGGCCGAAGATGTTCGGAATACACATCGCCATGATCATCGTGTCACCGAAGGCTAACATATTGGTGGCGGACAAGACTGAACCAAGGAAGGTGAACGAGAGGAAGATCACCTTGAAGACGATCGAGCTCTTCTCGCTGAAGAGGTAGGACCAGCAACGCTCTCCGTAGTAGAACCAGGAGATCATGGTCGAGAAGGCGAAGAGTGAAACCGCGACGGCGAGGATGTAGGGGAACCAGCTGATTTCCTGGCCCATCGCGGCGGAGGTCAAGGCAGCGCCTTGCCTATCTGTGACGAAGTGCGCCAGTTCCGGATTCTCGTAAGCGCCGGTGATCACAATCACGAGAGCCGTCATCGTGCAGATAACGACCGTGTCGATGAAGGGTTCAAGGAGCGAGACAAGGCCTTCGCGCACGGGGTATTCGGTTTTCGCTGCCGAGTGGGCGATGGCCGCCGAGCCAACACCGGCTTCGTTGGAGAAAGCCGCACGTTGGAAACCTGTGACTAGCACACCGATGAAGCCGCCATAACCAGCTTCAGCGTTGAAGGCACCGCTGAAGATCTCGCCGAAGGCGGTGGGGATTTCTCCGGCGTTCTTGAGCAGGATGAAAATTGCTGCGAGCACATAGGTCGCGCACATGGTTGGGACGATCTTTTCCGCAACGTTGGCGATGCGCTTGATACCGCCGATGATTACGACGCCCGCAAGGATTGTCATGATCGCGCCGTAGGCCCAGCCGTTTTCTGCCAGCCACGG
>JBLIOI010000030.1:0-41451 GCA_047639675.1 Planctomycetota bacterium
CTCAGGTGAGGGGACGTGCTTGAGCACAATGCGGAAGAGAGGGTCCAGGTCTTTGCGCTCCTCGTCGGGCTCGTTCATCGCATAGCCGTCACGGCCGGAGCCGTATACAACAGGGAATTCGAGCTGCTCCTCATTGGCGCCGAGCTCGACGAAAAGGTCAAAGACCTCGTCGAGCACTTCTTCGGGACGTGCGTCGGGGCGATCGACCTTGTTGATCATGACGAGAGCTTTCAAGCCGTGCTCGAAGGCCTTGCGCAAAACGAAGCGCGTTTGCGGCATCGGGCCCTCGAAGGCATCAACAAGCAGTAGCACTGCGTCGGCCATTGAGAGGGTACGCTCCACTTGACCGCCGAAGTCGGCGTGTCCCGGCGTATCCACGATGTTGATGCGCGTACCCTCGAATTCGATCGAAGTGTTCTTGGCCAGAATCGTGATGCCGCGTTCGCGTTCCTGATCGTTGGAATCGAGGGCGCGCTCGACTACCCGTTCGTTGTCGCGGAAGGTTCCCGCGAATCTGAACATCTGATCGACGAGGGTCGTCTTGCCGTGGTCAACGTGGGCCACGATAGCAAGGTTGCGGATCTCTTGAGCCGTATGGATCTCTGAGGGTGCCATTGTCCGTTTCTTTGGGTGTGCAGCTTTTCGCTGACTAGTTGCTTGTCGACAAGACCTTTTGAACGCGGTCGAGTCGATAGGTTTTGAGCGTGCCAGATCGTTGGCACTCGGCTTCGAGGTAGCCGACTTTTTTACGCTGAAAGAGAAAACGCGGACGCACGTGAAGGTGTGCGGGCGTGTCCTGGCCAGTTCCATAGACCAGGGTGAGTTCGTTGTGAGTGCGCATCGCATTTTCCAGCGGGCGCAAGCGTTGCGGCATGCGCGGAAAACGGGGCTGGGCGCTCTCGATCGAAAGCGGTGCGCCGCAGCGGCTGGCTAGAGTATGGAAGCTGACCGGGTCTGCACCGTCTTCGTCTTCCAAGCGTTCGATGCACTCGGCAATCACCATCCAACAGTAGACGGCGTCGGAAAGCGCGCGGTGCAGCGGGCCCTCTTCGAGTTCGAGGTATTGGCATAACGTGCCAAGCTTGTGATCGATCGACTCCGGTATCAGCTTGCGCGCAAGAGTCAGTGAATCGATGAAGACACCGGGCGGCGGCGTCATGTCCAGTCGCGCGTATTCAAAGCCAAGGACCGCGGCGTCGAAGGGCGCGTTGTGCGCTGCGAGCCAGCTCTCACCGGCCCACTCGGTGAAGGACTCCAAGACCTCTTCTATGAGCGGCGCATTGCGTACGTCATCTTGCTTGATGCCATGAATCTCCGTGGCCTCGTCTTCGATCTCGATCTGCGGACAGACGAAGGACTCGAATTGGTCCTCAATCTCACCGTCCACGACGCGTACAGCTCCCAGTTCAAGGAGGTGCGGTGCGCCGAAAAGGGTGGCCGTTTCGGTATCTAGAATGACTAAGGAGGAGTTCATCGGGCGATTATTAGCCCGGCATACTAGCGATTGATTGGAGTCCTGGGTGGCCAAATTGGCTTGAGACTGGCCAGATTTCGGAAAGGACTTCCGAGGGGAGTCGCAGTGAGCTAGAAGACGTGCTCCAGGGAGGCGCTTACGCCTCTGCGGATAGACACCAAACCAGCTAGCCATGAACAACGACTCTCATTCAATCGATCTCGAATCACAGGGCGCCTACGGACAACCGCGGGCGGTCATCGATCTGAGCGTGGAGGCCCGTGCGGCCTTCCTGGTAAAGGTCTATACCCACGTATTTGGGGCGCTGGCGGCCTTCGCCTTGATTGAGGTTGTGCTGTTTCAGTTGAAATTGGCGGAGCCGATCTATACAGCGATGATGAACCTGCCCTGGTTGCTGATCATCGGAGCCTTCATGCTGCTCGGCAATCTTGCGACCGGCGTGGCTCACAAGGCCAAGTCGCTGCAGGTGCAATACCTGGCATTGCTCAGCTATGTGCTGATGCAGTCGCTGCTCTTCCTGCCGATGCTGTTTTACGCGAATGAGTATGCGAAGCGGTCTTCGGAAGGAGGAGTGATCGCCAGCGCGGGACTCGTCTCCCTCGCAGGCTTCGCGGGCTTAACCGCGATTGGCCTCTTCAGTCGCAAGAACTTCACGTTCCTCGGCGCCATCGTCAAGTGGGGCTTCATGGTTGCCCTGGTCGCGATCATCGCTGCAGCCGTTTTCGGGTTTACTCTTGGAACGCTGTTCAGCGTGGTCATGGTTGCTTTGACAGGCGCTTCGATCATCTACACCACGCAGGCGATTCTGCGCGAGTACCCCGAAGATAGATACGTCGGCGCCTCTCTCCAACTCTTCGCCGCAGTCGCCATGCTCTTCTGGTACATCTTGCGCATCTTCATGAGCCGCGACTAGTCGAGTCGCGCTAAACGCCAAGCGGCCCACGAAATCCCAACTTGGGAATTCGTGGGCCGCTTGGCTATCTATTGGCTAATTCAGGCTGTTGCGGTTGTCGGCAAGTAGGCATGAACTCGGGCGATGTGAGCGCGACAGAGGTCGCGCCCTTCGCCAAGGGTCAGCCGTTCTCCGAACCACTTCCAGAGCGGATTGGCGCCCGCCATGCCGTCGGGGAAAGCGGCCAGCACCATCACGGAAGCGACTAAGATATCCGCTGCAGTCATCGTGTCACCGACGAGCCACTCGCTGCCGTTCTTGGCTTGAGCAGCGAGTTGTTCTTCCACTTTGAGTGAGGCTTCGTGAAGCGCGGCATTGCTGGCTTCGACCGACTCCTTTTCTTTCGAAGCGTCAATGCCGCCGAAGAACACGCCGAAGGCCGGGCCCATAGCGGCGCCGATCCCACTCTTGTGGTAAGCCTCCCATTCTTCGATCGCCTTCATTTCCACCTTGTCTGCACTGAATAAGCGCGGGCCTTCACAGTTGGCGTCGAGGTAGCGCAGGATCGCGCCGGAGTCATAAATGACCACGCCATTGTGCTCGAGGATCGGGGTCAGCGGCTGGCCCGAGATCTTGACGAGCTTGGCTATGGTCTCCGGCTCCATGCCGCTGACTGCATCAATCTCGGCATCGATACCCTTGTACCCGAGGGCGATCAGGATCTTGGTGTTGTTGGGGGAGGGCGGGCGTACGGTGACTTTGAAGGAGGAGGTCATAGCTCGGGTGGTTTTAGGTTGGCTACTGGAAAGAGGATGTGCTAGCTTTAGAAAACAATAGCTCTGCGGGTCGCAGTGTCAACCCTCGCTCCTGTCAAAAGCACCAATTGCCCTCCAAGACCTACCGCCAGCTGTGCAGTGTTGCCCGCGCCCTCGACGTGGTGGGTGAGCGCTGGACTCTGCTCTTGATCCGTGACTTGTTCGCTGGGCCTCAGAGTTACTCTTCGTTGCTCGCGGGCCTCCCGGGGCTGACGACGAACCTCCTGGCGAAGCGCTTGAGGACGCTCCTGGAGGCAGGGCTGATCGAACGGGTCAAGCCAGATGCGACCACGATCGATGGCGCGGCTCGCGGTTTGTATGCCTTGAGTGAGGCGGGGACTGCCCTTGCACCCGTGATCGTGAGTTTGGGCGATTGGGGCAGTCGCTACGGCGCGCCGCCCGCAGCGAACGCAACCTTGAACCCGCGCCTGTTCTTGATCCTACTCGGCCGCTGCTATTGCAAGGTCGAGGGTCGTTGGTTGGTTCAGCTCAACGTGGCCGGTCACAAGTTCCAAATTCGTCTCGGCGTGGATGAGTACGAGAGCATGGAGGGCGCGCCGTGGACGGCGGATCTTTGTATCGACATCAGCTCGGCAGATCTCCACGCGCTCTTGATGGGAGAATGCGATCCGGAGGAACTCGTGAGCTCCGGTCGGGCAAAGCTCGATGGTTCGAAGTCGGACGCGGAGAAAGCTTGGCGTGGATTCCAGGCTTCCTTTGGACTCGGCGCTTAAGCGCATAGGGCAGCCGTCTACATCACGGATCTATGAATTTCGCTCAGATAGTGCGTTAGGGCACCGCCGAGCCAGTGTCGTGCAGCGATCGTGAATCGGCCTCGTTCGAGATAGCCGACGTGGCCGCCGGACTGTTCGATATGAAGGTGAATGGAGGGGGAGAGTGTTGCGTCTTGAAGGTCGCCGAGACCGACGAAGGGATCGTCTGCGGAGGATAGGATCACGGTCGGAACATTGATTTGGTCGAGTTGCCGAAAGGTAGAGCAGCGCCGATAGTAGTCCTCTGCGTCCTGGAAGCCCGCGAAGGGTGCGGTGATTCGTTCGTCGAAATCACGCAGGGATTGGACTCTTGGTAGCTCGTAGCCTGCTTCGATTAAGCCGTCTTCCATCCGCTCGCGCACGGCGCGCAAGCAGCGTCTTACGAAGCGCTTGTCGTAGATTTTGTTGGCCTGACTAGAGAGGCGGTCCGAGCACTTCTCGAGATCGATCGGCGGGTTGATGGCGATACCCGCGTCCGGGCGTGTTCCATAAGAACCGGAAAGCAGAAGCAACAAGGCATTGCCGCTGAGCGAGAAGCCAACGGCCAACTGCTTTGTTTCGGATAGGGAGGTGCGCGCCCATTCAAGGACCGCGCCCAAGTCGTCTGCGCGCCCCGAGTGATACAGGCCACGCGCAAGTCCGCGTCCCGCGCCGCAGCCGCGATGATTGACAGCTAGCACTGAGTGCCCCAGGCCGCGCGCCGCAGCTATGGTCAGCCGTACGTAGTCCGCGTTGCTGTCGCCAGATAAGCCATGGAAGATGGCGACCAACACTCCGCTGGTTCCCTTTGAGTAGAAGGTCCGCAGCCGATCGCCATCATTCCCAACTGGGATGTCGTGGACCTCGGTGCCTGGGCTTCTTTCGTTTAGCGGCGCAGCACCCGTTGGCCAAAGATGTGCCAGGATCGTCTGGCTGTGGCCGCCACGCGCCCAGAACGGCGGGCGGCAGGGATGGAGGTATGGGGTCACCTCGCGCTCTTTGGCGGTGAAAGACGGCGGTACCGAGCTCACCATCAATTCTGGAGGCTTTGGAACTCCGGCAGACCGCGCAAGACGTCCAGGTCGCGGTTGTCGCGCAGCTCCACTTGGGTGTAGAAGCCGCGGTCGCGAGCGCGGGTCAGCTGTTCGATGGCGTCGGTGAAGTCGCCGGTTACGCAATAGACGCAAGCGGCGAAGAATGAGGTGAAACCGTCTTTCGGAGCTGTCTTGATGGCGAGCTCAGCGTGCTTGCGGGCTTCGTCGTGGCTGGCCAAACGCGCCAGCAAGAGCGCTAAGTTCAAGCGGGCTTCCTGGTCATCCTTGTGGACTTTGAGGTGTGCCCTGGCGGCGGAGATGCCTTCGTCCGCGACCTGCAGGGAGTCCTCATAACGGTCCAGGCGCTGGAGCACGCTGTAGTACTGATCGTAAGAGGGAATGTGTGTTGGCTTGAGAGCGATTGCCTTGCGCAGGTAGCCCGCGGCACTCTTGAAGTTGCCTTCGCGGGCCATCACGGAGCCGAGCAAGCGGTGGGCCCGCCACTCCTGGTTGTCGAGTTGGATCGCGATCCGGTACTCGCGATCTGCGTCCGTTAAGCGACCGGAGATGTGATAGGAGAAACCGAGCGAGGTGTGGGCCTCGGCGCAATTCTTGTTGAGCGCAAGGGCCCGCTCGGCTTTTTCACGCGACTCGACAAGGAAGCTCTCGTCGCCGTCCCAGTACATATACTTGCGTGCCAAGGCTTCTGCGAGACCGGCGTAGGCAAGCGCGCAGTAGGGATCAGCATCCTGCGCTGCGCGAAAAGAGCTGATGGCAGCCATCAGGTGTTTTGAAGTGCCCTTGAGCAGGACGTTGTGGGCGTGTTGCGTCAGCTTGAGTGCACGTTCGACGTTACGTGTAGCATCGATCATCGGCGTGATCGACATCTCCTCGAGGCGCCTTCGAATGGTTCTCGTGGCTGCGCGCACCAGGTCTGCTTGCAGGGTCCACTCGTCTTCATCCTCTTGCTCAATCACCTCGTCAAAGCCGTTCAGGCCGGTGCCATTTGCCGAATAGGGCTCAAGTCGAAGGTTGAGCGTGGCGTTTGGTGGGGAGAGCTTGAAGGTCGAACGCAGAACGAAGTTGTAGACTGCGCCGGACGGCACGTTGTCGCCAGGCGCGAGTTCCACTGAAAGGCCTTGGATGCGTCCAAGCTCGCCTGCTAAATCATTGCGGATACTGCCCGCGATGTTCTTACAGGTTGTCGTCGCATCGCTATTGCAAATGACGGGCATCACCAACAGGGTGCCCTCAATCTTGCTGGCGGCGCTGCGATTGACCGCGCGTCTGTCACCGATGCTGAGCAGCGCACCATAGGCCTTGTCAGCATCTGCGAAGCGGTCTGTCGCTTTCGCGGCGAGGCACCTCAGCAGGAACTCCTCGAATGCGGGGGAGAGACCCGAACGGACTTCCGATGGGCGGCGCGGCTTGCCGTCGAGGATCGCCATGCAAACCTCTGGGAAGGACTTACCTGGGAATGGCAGAGTTCCCGTCAGCATGTGATAAATCACCGCCCCCAAGGAGAAGATGTCTGAGCGATACTCGAGGTCATCGCCGCGAACTTGCTCGGGCGACATGTACAGGACCGTGCCGACCAGAGTGCCGTGTTGTGTAATCGATGACTCGTTGCTGGCACGCGCGATGCCGAAGTCGAGCAGCTTCACCTTGCCGTCGTCGAGCACCATGATATTGCCCGGCTTTAAGTCGCGGTGGATCAGTCCGTTCTTGTGAACGTGAGCAAGGGCAGAGGTCAGCTCTAGGGCGATTCGCCGGCACTCCTCGAAACCGAGGGTTTGGTCCTTAATAATCGCGTCGAGGGTACGGCCCTCCAAATACTCCATCGCGATGAACGAGGTATTTTGTGCTTGGCCGTACTCGTAGACGGTCGCGATGCTCTCGTGTTGGAGGTTCGAGGCGTGTTTGGCTTCGCGGTGGAAGCGTGTGTCCGCCGCAGGATCAATTTCTGCGTGGGCACGGAGAATTTTGAGCGCGACCGTCCGGCCTAGCCGCTGGTCAACCGCTCGGTAAACTTCACTGAGTGGTCCTTCCCCAAGACGGTCGGTCTCAGGGTTAAACTCGAAATGTGCGAACAACATTGGGGATCCTGGGGCAAGCGGGTCGTTGCATACCTGCCCACATGCGGCATTCTACACGCTCTCGCTCCAGATTCCCCAGCCCTTACCGCCCAACTGCTAGGCAAAGCTGCGCCGAATGACTGCCCAATCCGATAGTGACCTGGAACCCAAGCCCGCTCAGGGTGCCGTCGTATTCGAGGAGGGGGATCTCTACGCCCTTTCTGAAGGGCTTTGCCGCGACGCGCAGTACAACGATCGTCGGTTGGCGCTCCGTCAAAAGCTCGGTGCGCTAGCCAAGGAGTTCGTCGCTTTCCCCCGGCGACCGAAGCTGGGACTCGCCTCGCGCACCAGCCTGCACAACCCGCACGCTTTTAATGGCAACCGGGTCAAGCGCCTCTGGGCATACATTTGCCGCGACAAGATGGAGAAGAACCGTCTGAAAAAAGTCGTTGGCGCGGACATCGCAAAGGACTTGGACGCTTCCTTCCGGAACGCTTATTTCTGCTTGGCGATGGAGGCCGAAAAAGTGGAAGTCTCTGTGCGCATTCACCCGGATGCTTGGCTCGATGGGCAAAATTTGAAACGCCGCGTCGACAAGGAGGGCATGGATGAGTTGCTCAGCATCCTGAACGAACTCGATGGTTACTTCCTGCGCCTGGCGGATTGGAAGGGTGAGTGGCGCTGCGGTCAGCTGAACACCGCCAAGCTGAAGGAATTCTTCGGCTACTACAAGCCGGGCGAACACGCCCTCGCGCTAGAACGCAATTGGCCCGCCCCGAAGTCACAACCCGCCGTACGTTCGGCGCTCTTTGGCGAAGGAGTCGGAGCGATGCTCTTGGAAGACATGCGACGTCTCGAGCCCTTTTACCAGTTCGCTGCTTGGTCCAAGCAAAGCGACCACATTTTCGGCTAACTCGTGGGAACCCCTTCACAAAGGCCCCGTCGAACTCCGGCTGGGATGTTCGGCGGACGAGTGCTAGGGCTCGGCCGCTTGTACGGCATTCGTATCGGAGTGGATCCGAGTTGGTTCATTCTCTTCTTCCTGATTACCTCGTCCTTGGCGGATGGCTTTGCGGAGAAGTACTCGCTATGGAGCCCGATGGAGGTTTGGGGAGCGGCCAGTTCGGCGAGCATCTTCTTCTTCCTTTCGATCCTCCTACACGAGTTGGGTCACAGCATCACCGCTCGTTTGTTGGGCATAGAAGTGCGCTCGATCACGCTTTTCTTGTTCGGTGGTGCAGCTGAACTCAGTAGCGAACCTCGCCGGCCGCGAGACGAATTCCTGATCGCGATCGCTGGTCCGGGAGTTAGCGGTTTGATCGGAATGGCGGCCCTTGTCCTGTGGGCAACAGGCGCCGACGATACGCCGCTTAAGGTGGTTTCATTGTGGCTCGGCGTGACCAACGTCGGAATCGCGATATTCAACATGTTCCCGGGCTTCCCGCTCGATGGTGGCCGAGTACTTCGAGCCGCCTTGTGGCACTTCACAGGGGATCTGGATCGTGCAACCCAGTGGTCGGGGCGTGTCGGCGCACTCTTTGGACGCCTCATGATCGGCCTCGGCATTGCACTCGCGATCATCACAGAAGAGTGGGGCTTCGGCCTGTTCATGGCCCTCTTGGGTTGGTTCTTGACTCGTGCGGCTTTCGCTACCGTGCAGCAATCGCAGATAGCTTCACGCTTGCGCACGCTCAAGGCAAAGGACGCCGTCGTTCCAGTGTCATCTGAAGTCGACGGTTGGGACACCTTGGAAGACATCCTCGCTGGACCCTTTGCAGAGGCGGACAACCAGCTAGTCATCGTTACGGAAAACGACAGCAAGGTCGGTGTGCTCGGGGCACGTGAAGTGGGCAAGGTGCCCATCAATAAACTTGCCTACCAAGTCGCACGCCAGCTGATGACGCCCCTTGCACGTCTCAAAAAGATCGACGTGCGAGAATCGCTTCTGACTGCCTTACGTGTCCTAGACAGCGAGGATGTGAATCAACTGCTCGTCGAGAGTGAGGGCGAGTTCTTCGGGATCTTGACTCGCGATCAACTCAAGCGTGCGCTCAGCTAAGAAAGATCGTCGCCAAAGGGCGCTATCTTCGGCGGCTCAATGGGAGGCAAGCTTATTGATGGCTCATCGTCGAGCGATTCTGGTCTAGGGTAGTCGGAGTTCTTGCTCGTTTCGCAGAACTTGACCAGGTCCATAAGTGTGGTGGAGCTCATGCGCGAGGTGAAGTTTTCTGAAGCCACTTTCCAATACTCGTGCATGGGACAGGCTCGCTCATCGCTGCACTCTGCTTGACCTAAGAAGCATTGTCGAGTTTCGTACACCAACTCCTGTGAGTCCGCGATGTGCATCAGACTGATTTCCTCGGGCGGGCTGCAGAGTCGGAAGCCGCCGTTGCGGCCACGTTGGCTCTCTAGGATTCCGCGCATGACAAGCGGCTGCAGGATCTTGCCGAGGAATGGCGCAGGTATACCGAGAACCTCTGACATCCCACGAGCGAGGTGATATTTGCCGCCATCTCGCTCGAGAGCGAGATAGGCGAGTGCGCGAATTGCGTACTCGGTTGATCTTGTAAAGGGTCGCACGGTTCAGTTTGGAGGGGTAGGGGGAGGCCGCCTAGGATAACCGGAGTCCAGCTCGCAAGGTAAGGGAATGATCCAATCAGTCGGGCGAACAGGCCCGCACGAAATTGGCGAATATTTGGGCTCCTAAGTCGCGACCATCGCGTCTAGATGCGAGAACAGCTTCGGGATCGTTTCCCAGCCCTGTGTGTCTTGCGAGATTGCCGCGAACTAGGGCTTCGCTTTCGCCCGGGTCCATCTCTGGGTGGAATTGCATGCCCCATACCTGTTCGCCTTCCATCTGGAAGCCTTGCACAGGGCATCTCAAAGAAGAGGCAAAAATATTCATTCCGGCCAGGCCGGGCGTGACCTCATCGAAGTGGGAAACAAAGCAGGTGAATCTGTTTTTCAGGCCCCCGACGATTAAGTTGGGCTGATCCAAGCGGATGGTCTCCCAACCGAGCTCGCTTTGCACTGCGAGTCGGACGCCTTCGCTTCCCCACAATGCGGCTGCGACTGCCTGATGTCCGAAGCACACACCTAGAACTGGCTTGCGAATGTCGCGTGCATGCCGGATGCAATCGAGTAGCGCTTCCATCCAAGGCTCCGGTGAGCTGAGGCAAGCCTTAGATCCGGTGATGATCACACCCGCGTATTCGGATATGTCAGTTGGTATGGACTCCTTTACAGCGCGCACCGTTTCCGATGGCGCGCCTCCTAAGAGTGCTCGAAAGTTCGGTGCCGCTCCGAGTTCGTCGAAGTAGCAGTCGAGGATTAGGTAAGGGGGATCGTCCATGGACGTGGTCGCGTGGTGGGGAGGAGGCTTAGAGTTCGGCGAGTAGCTGTTTCAAGTCTTGCGCCTCGCGACAAGGATCAACCGTAGGCAAGAGCTTCACGCTCCGCTCTCTAAGTTCAGCAATGAAGCTCGGATCCGACTCACAACGTTCGAGTAAGACGGCCAGCGCTTTTTCATCGCCGACGGGGAAGAGCCCGGGATGGTCGTCGCCGAGCAATCCCTCCGCAGCCGGTATGCGAGTTGAAAGCACTGGAATCCCACACGCGATCGCTTCTGTGACGACGGCCGGCCCGCCTTCACTGTGAGAGGTCACCACCATGAGTTGCGATTTGCTGAGTACGCCGAGAGTCTCCGGATGGCGTAGCTCGCCGAGCCACTCAAAGCGCGGGTTTTGCGCCTGTTCGTTTTCTGCTTCTTCGCGGCTGGCATTGTCGAGCGCACTGCCCACGTTACGCACGCGGATACGAGAGCTTTGCGGCAAAAGGCGAGCGGCCCGTGCGGTGAGTAGTGGATCTTTCACCGGTCTTAGGTGAGCCAAGACGCAAATATCAAAATGCAAGGGGTCCGGCGTGCCGGCGATTCCGCGGGCGGACTGGCGGATGACCCGCGACTTGCTTTGAACCGTAGTTGGCAAGCACTGAAGCGCTCGAGGTTGCAGGACGACGACGCGGTCTGCGATGCGCAGGGACTCCTGCGCGACAGTGTCCTTTTCGAGGTCTCCGTAGACGTCTGTCCCTGTCAGGATGAGCACCCTCTTCTGCGTGGTCGCAGAGCCTCTGGATTGGTTCAGTGCCTCGGCACTTTTTCGCGCGTGCAGAGCGAATAGCACGTCGCTGCCATCCGCTTCCCAATTTGAGCGTACGCGAACCTTGTGGCCGAGGTAACGAAGCAGCCCGGCGACGCGTAGGGCTGTCACGCGATTACCCAGTCTCGTGCCCTTTGCGGCAGGCGTAACAATCAGGATTCTCACGGAGAGAGGATACTCTCCCCGCGAGGGCTATGACAGCTTACTCAGGCGTCGATGCCGGCTGAGTCTGGCCGGTTGCGCGCACGTACAAGTCGTACAACTTTTGCTCGACCGGGAAGTCGTAGGAGCCCTTGCGTAAACGCCAACCGGCGATTTTTGAGAGCGTCTTGCGCATCCACTGCGGACCTTCCTTGACGTGCTGGTCGTAGATGGCGGCGGTGTTGTTGTAGCGGTTCCACGTGGACAGGACGTTCTCGGGGATCGGCGTGTTCTGCGCGTTGTACTTGTACTCGAAGCAGTCGCCCCAACTGTGGAAGTCGGTCGGGGGCTCGAAGCCAAGCTCGACCGCTTGATTGTAGTCCTCGGTTCCGGGGATCGGGCGGAAGGGGTAAACCTCCGAGCCAGCCAACGGATACTGGTACTTGATGGCGGCGGCGCGCCTCAAGGTCTCTTCCATCGAGGAGGTGCTTTCTCCGGGATAGCCAATGATCCAGAAAGTACCGGGGACGATTCCGCGGTCCGCAAGCTTGCCGATGGCGGCCGGGATGTTTTCCAGCTTGATGTGCTTCTTGATGCGCTCTTGCATCTCGGCGGTGCCGGTTTCGGCGCCAACCCAAAGTAGGTGACACTGGGAATCCTTGAGCAGGTCCAAGGTGCTTTCCTTGTACTTCATGACCGTTTCGATCTCGATGGTTCCGTTCCAGTGGATCGGAACTTTGAGGTCGATCAAGTTCTCGCAGAAGTCCTTTGTGCGTTTTTCAGCAACGCCAAAGTTGGCGTCCTGGAAGCGCAGCACGTCGAACTTGAAGCGGTCCTGCAGTGCGGCGATGTCCTCCGCGAGTTCCTTACCCTTGATCGCTTTCCAGCGACGTCCAGTCAGAGCGGGGCTGCAGCAGAAGGTGCAAGCCTCCGGGCAACCGAAGCTTGAGAAGTAGCTGAATCCGCGCGGCGGGTTCTGCGTGGTCCACTTGCCGGGCAATGGGAAGCGGTGACGAACCTTGAGGTTCGTCGGCTTGACTTGCAGTTCGGCGTAGCGCTCGTACTCGAGCAACTCCCACGGAACCGGCTCGAACTTATCAAAGCCGACGACGGCGCGCGCGTCTGTGTAGACGACCTTGCCGTCGCGCTTGACGGCCAAGCCGGGCACGTTGAGCAAGTCTTCGCCGTTGTACAATGCATTGGCGACATCACGGAAGGTGAGTTCACCTTGACCCAGGCCAACGGCGTCGGCGATGCCGTTGTTCAGGTACATCTCCGGCGTCACGCTGGGGAACCAGCCGCCCCAGATGATGGGCAGGTCCGGGTATTTCTCGCGGACGGCTTTGGCCGCCACGTAGCCGTCGTAAACCTGATAGCCCAGGATGCACGAACTCGCCAAGCAGAGAGCTCCATCGCAGGCTTCTAAGAGCTTGCCCATGTAGTCCGGATCGATCATCGCATCGATCATGATGACTTCGTAGCCATCGGCTATGGGACCGCTCGCGATCTGCAATAGCTCAAGCGGCAGTAGGTCTGCACTAAAGCGTTCGCCGCGGCTAGGGTCTGCCCGGTGGGGCAGGAACATGACGATTTTCTTGGATGACTTGCGCTGGATCACAGGACTAAGCGGTTGCGCTGGTGGAGGTCTTGTCCGTGCCCAGGGTGTTTTCCTGAGTGCGGTTGCCCGAGATACGGACTAGTGTGTGGAACAGCTTCTGCTCCAACGGAAAGTCAAAATTGTTGGTGCGCAATCTCCAGCCGGAGATTTTGCGCATGAAGTCGCGTACGAAGCCGGAGCCTTCCTTTGCGAGCCCATCATAGAATGTCGAGGTGACGCCGTAACGTCGCCATCGCCGCACGACATCTTCAGGCAGTCCGCTGCCTCCGATCTCGTACTTGTATTCGAGCACATCGCCCCAATCGACCAGGGTCTTCGGCTTTTCGTAGCCGAGCTTCACCGCAGTGTCGTAGTCGGCACTGCCGGGAATGGCGCGGAAGGGGAAAACGTCGCTGGGGCTGTTCGGGAACATGTGCTTGGTCTTTGCCGCCACCGTAATGGTGTCGAGCATCGATTGAGCCGTTTCCTCCGGATAGCCAATGATCCACGAAACACTGGTTTGAATGCCACGCTTGTTCAGGCTGTTGAGTGCGGGCCCCAGATTGTTGCGGATATCGATCTTCTTGCCGATGCGAGTCTGCTGTTCTTCGGTTCCAGCCTCGGCGCCCAAAGCTGCCATGTGGAAACGAGAAGCGGCCAACTTGTCCAGAGACTCGCTACGGTAGCGAGCGATAGTTTCGATCTCGTAGGTCCCGTTCCACCAGAAGGGTGCCTTGGCTTCGATCAGGGAGTCGCAGAATTCGTTAGAGCGCTTTTCAGCCACACCGAAGTTGGCGTCCTGGAAGCGCAGCACGTTGAAGTTGAAGCGCTCGTGGCATTCCATGATGCGCTCGCCCAGAATCCCACCGGGGATCGCCTTCCAACGTCTGTTCGTCACGCCGGGGCTGCAACAGAAGGTGCAGGGTTCCGGGCATCCGAAGCTTGAGTAGTAGCTGAAGCCTCGCAGCTCGGTGCCAGGTTTCCAGTCCCACGGGTTGGCGTACTTGTGACGAACCTTCCACTCGTTGGAGTTGTCGTTCTGCATTCTGACGTACTCCTCGAAGTCGATCAGATGCCACGGTACATCCGGGATGTCGTTGAAGCCGACGATCTTGCGGTGCGCTGTGTAATGCGGCTTACCGTCGCGCAAGATCACGAGTCCTGCAACGTCTGCAATATCTTCGCCGTTATCTACGGCTTGAATGTAGTCCCAGAAAGTGAACTCGCCTTGTCCTAGGCAGACGGCATCGGCGATACCTTCTTCGAGGTACTGTTCGGGGACGACGCTCGGGAACCAACCGCCCCAAATAATGGGCAGGTCTGGGAATCGCTGGCGAATGGCCTTCGCGACTTCCGCGCCGTGCGCAACTTGGTAGCCAAGGATGCAAGAGCTGCCGAAGATTAACGCGCCGTCGCATAACTCCATCAAGCGCTGCATGTAGTCATCGTGAACCATCGCGTCGACGATTACGACTTCATAGCCCTCGCGATCGGGGATGCCTGCGATTTGCAGTAACTCCAGCGGCAATAGATCGGCGCTCACTCGAATCCCCTGGGCCGGATCGGCACGGTGGGGAAGGAATAAGACGATGCGCTTCTTCTTCAGGATCATCGAGGTCTTGCGGTGCTGGGGATTCGGCGCCAGCTCAAATTGCGGGGGGTGGTACCAACTCTGACGTGAGCGTAATGTTACCACCCATCTCTCGCCCATGGGGGAGATGATTCGTGAGCCCTGCTTATCGGCTTTCCAGGGGAGGATTCTTGCCGTAAATTTATGGCTCCCTGACCTGGCTGTCCCTCAATAATTGACCAGGGCCCACTCTCTCCAGGCGGTGTCAAACGCGGAGTAGCTCATCCCGAGGTGCTCTTTAAAGATACTTCGGTGGTAGGCAGGCACGTCTGACAGGTCTGAAAAGCCGTCTTCGTTGGTGCGACCCTTCAGTGCCTGGATGAACATTGCGAATTCTTTGGGATGGGCCGTGTGTAGGAAATCGATCATCGACCAGACGGAAAAGTGGTCGGTGAGCACCAAATCGCCAAATCCTCGCATCGCCATTAAACTGGCTATGCGGGGAGCTTTTTCTTGGCTGATGGCTTTTTTGGCGGCTCCACTCCAATCTGACTCGCGGGAAGTCTCGGGAATCGAGCCTTCCGCGCCGTCGAAAGTGTTGAATTTCTGGGTAACTCGGCGTTCGGCCCAGTGGCCGATTCCCTCGCGCAGCCAGATCGGGATGTCGTAGGTGTAGTGCTCGAGACCGTTCAGGAAGTTGATCCCCATGCTGAAGGCGATGTGGCCGTGGAGGCATTCGTCGACCTTCAGGGAGCCCTGTTGAGTGTGGAGCGTCAACGTCAGCGATTCGCGGTGCACGACATTCCAGCGCTGAGTGCGAGGAGAAGTTAGACCGAAGTGCTTGTTCATGAAAGCAAGGTGCGCTGCCTTACTCGGTAGGATCATAAGTTCGTACTTGTCGCGCATGCCGAGATGTGGACCTTCGCCGCGGTAGATACCTGTCCGGTTCCAAGGCTTAGATCCATCGGGGAAGACTGACTGCTCTAGCTGCACCAACTTCAAGAAGTCCGCGTACATGTCTTCCAAACGCATCGCGAAGAGGTGAGTGCGAAGCCAAGGGTCGAGAATCTTTGCCTTGGGGTTGACGCTCGGAAGGCGTTTCGCCAAGCGAGTAAGCTCGAGACGCATCGCCTTCTTTTCCTTCGGATTCAGCTTATAAGAGCCGAGAGCGAAGCCTATTTGGAAGTGCTCGGTTTCCAGCCAGCGGATGTCTGAGGTAGACATGAACTTCTCAACATCCTCGGTGTTGGTTTCGCCGAAATCGAATCCGCCATGGGATAGGATGCCTGCGCCTTTCATCACATCTGGATCCCCCAAGGTGTATGGGTCGTTCTTGGGGTCGTTGGGTGGCAGACTCTTGTCAATCAGCTTTTGCGCAAAGGCGCCGAAGTTGAGAGCCAGTGTCGCGAGCAGAATCGTCAGGACTCGGTGGTTCATTTTCACGCTTCGCATTACATTCTCTCCTTCCACTTCTTGGCTTCTTCGAAGGCCTGGAAAACGGAGAGGTTGGTGATCGGCGGATCTCCATCCATGATGCCTCTAAGGGCGTTGATCGCTCCGATTAGCAAGCCGTTGTCCGAACTGTCGAGGAAAGGCACGACGTATTTCTTAGCGTGCTTCTCGTCTCCGCAGGCGGAGAAGAGTCGCAGCGCTGCGATGTTCTTTGCGCGTGAATCGGCCTCAAGTCGCTTGACCACGCGCTCGCTAGCCTCGGCACCGCGCAGGCCGGAAAGTGCGCTGTAAAGCCTGCTCTTACGTAGGGCCCAATTCTCCTCTACGTCGTCGCAGATGGCCTCGAATCCTATGAATGAGCCGGTTGAGGCGCAACAAATGGCAGCAGCTAGAACCTCTGCTGCGTCGCGCCCACGCTTCTTGCCATCGGCGCTTGCGTAGGCTTTCTCCGAGGCTGCACGCAGTTCCGGATCGGGAAAGCCTGAGACGCGATTCAAGCTCCAGACTCGGACGGCGCTCGACTTGTCCGTGAAGTATGGGGCCAAGAGTCGCGTATGGCGCGCGTCTGTGACCGCTTCAAGCACTTCGCAGATCCGTGCGATGGCGTCTTCGTCTTTCTCGTGTCCGAGCTTGGAAAGCAGGCCAGGGGCGGCGCCGGAGCCGATCGCGAGCAATGCGGCGCGCGCTTCGTCGCCCATGACTTCAGTGCGAGCTTTTCGCAATCGGCTCACTTCCTTGCCAACCGCCTTGTCATCCACCTCAGGCCAAGCGCTAAGACGCTCGCTCTCGACTTCTTTCTTCTCGGTCTCATCGCCCGCTGCGATTGAGATCGGTGCGGAGATGCCCGTCATCACAAGGGCGCACATGAGAGCTAAAAGACCATGCCATATTCGGTAGCCACTCATAGTTCAGCCCTCATCTTGTACTTGTAGGCGCCGGGAACGACCTCATTCCAGGCTGGATCGATGATCTCCAAGGTGCCCTGGAGATAGAGGTCGTCAGAGATCTGGTCGAGCGCGTCCACAAAGACAAACTCTTCCAGGCAGATTTTCATGAGCTCTTCCCCGCCGCGCAGATTATTGTCGCGTTCGAGCATGCGGATCACTGCGAAGCGACCGGGCAACTCGACAACTTTGGAAGTCTGCCCGGGTTCCAGGCTGCGAGCTACCAACCAGACATCCATACCCAGCATGTCCCAATTGCCAATTTCGGGTTCGTTGAAGGCAATCTGGCTCTGATCGGAAGCACTTGACTCAATGCCCGGAAAGCCTGCGTACCATGCATTTGCTTCCGCGCGAGCTGCGGCGCGCCGCTCCGCATTGTGTTTGCGAGCGTAGGCGAGAGGGAAGCCAATGTGGATCAGAATCTGACGCCTACGTTCGGTCTTGGCGAAGGCGGAATTGATGGCGAGAAGCGCGTCGATGTGCTCATCGATTTCACTTGCGAAGAGCGGCTCGCCGTCCACGGCGAGGACAGTACCCTGCGGCCAACTTGCTATTGACTCGACTCCTGGATCACAGCTCACCAGCATGGAAATTCCGAGGGCGAACCCGCCCATGCTCTTGATCAATTGCTGTGCACTCTTCAGCACCTTACTCCTCGAGGCGTAGATCAAAGGCCTGGACGAAGGACGATGCCTTCTGGACCAGGAAGTCATAGGCAGAGGCGACGTTCTCCTCAAGTTGACTGAGTTGATCCATCACGCGCACGGGTCCTGACGCAGATTGATTCTCCATGTAGAGCGTGCGCTTGTCTTGAAAGTAGTTCTCGATCCGTAGTGAATTCGTCGTTCGACTCTCCGGGCCGGCGGGGAATTCCATGCGCAGGCCGTAGATTTGTGGGGTCGCTTCGAACACATCGATCATGTCGCCGAAGCCGAGCAGACCGTCGCGCATGTAGTCGATCGATTGGTCGAACTTGCGCGGGTTAACCAACGTTCGGATCGTGATGCGTTGGCCCGCGTAGCCTTCCAGGCTCCGTTCTTGGGCCGAATCGTCGGCGATTTTGTGCACCCGAGCCCCGAAGTCCTCAGCGGTCATTGCTCCCAATTCCTCCCGGAATTGGATTCGGTCCGGTAAGAATACGACCTGGGAGATGACCCCCGGGCGCAGGCCTGGATTGCTGAGCACCGGGCCGGCCGGGGTCACCGCGAAGCTTGAGTAGGGGGGGCTGCCTTCCTCGAAATAGCGGTTATGAATGCGCTGGACAGAGTCCGTGGCGATCGGCAGGGGAGCGTGGAATAGCTCGCAAATGTAGGCGATTGTGCGGGTGGGATAGGCGTTCATGGGCCTGGGCGCAAGGGTCCAGCGGGCTAGCGAGATCGGGAATCAGGGTCAAAAGGACGGGTCATAGGGTACCAATTCCACGGAGTCGGGTTTCGCTCCAGGTGAATTCCGCACAGTTCCTTATGGATCCCCCTCAAGGATGGTGCCAGGTCGGTTCGAAAAAAGTTGACTCTAGGGTTCACCACTTTTGTAGCCCCCCCGTAACCTCTGCCAACCATCGCAGAGGGTATCGGGCCCCAGCCCGATTGCTCCGACCTCCGGAGCCTCCGTCCCAGTACTGCGATCTTCATTCGTCATGTTCGTCTCACTAATAACAGCTTGTCTGACTCTCGGTAGCGCCTTCGGTGCCCCGATTCAGGACACTCAAATTGCACCCGAGCCCGCCGAATCAATTCCGGGCGACTACCTGGGTGCCCCCTTGTACGTTGGCGATGTGCTCATCACCGACCTGGAAATCAAACGTCTCCTGATTTTTGGCGTTTGCCGCCCGGCCCTCGAGTTCCACCGTGTGCGCGCTCTCGTCAACGACGAGATCGATCGTCGCATTGCGGGCTACGACGCCGAGATGGAAACTTGGAACGCCATCAAGGCTAGCGGAGCTGACCCTGGTCCGGAGCCATTCAAGTACACCAAGGAGTACTTCGAGATCCCCGAAGAGGAATTCGAGATCCGACGTAAGGAGAAGATCCAGGATTTCATCGGCAAGTATCCGACCTTGGATCTCGCTACCGAAATGCGTCGCGCTTACCGCGCGCAGGATTGGTATGAGCGCGAGCTCAGGCAGGAAATGATCTTCGACAAGGTCTTCGTCCCCGATAACACCGCACACTGGCCGGACGTGACCTTCGAGGCCATGCGTCAAGAAGCTGGCGAGATTCTGATCAACGACTTCCAAGAGAGCTACGATCGCCGTAAGGCGTTCTACGATGACGCTCTCGCAGAATGGCAGGCGAAGGTCGATGCTGGCGAAGATGCAGGCCCTCGGCCGCGCCTCGGTGAAGAGGACAGCATGTACCGCTCAATCTTGCGTCAAATCGTCCGGGATACGGTCTACGGTGTTATTGATACACAGACTGTTCTCGACGGCCTTTCGACGGATCTCTTGGTCACGATGGACTTCGATTTCGATGGTACGCCTGAACTCAAGGTGACCAACGACGAGGTTTGGGAAGATGTCAAGGACACCGTCACGCGCTACGACATCAACCAAGTGCGCAAGTACTTGGCTCTGATGGAAGCGACCCGCCAACGTCTCGCGACGGAAGGCAAGCTTCTTAGCGATGAGGATTCGGCTGCGCACATGGAAGAAGTTCGTGCCGGTTTCGGTAGCGACATCTTCGGCATCGGAACTGTCGCCTTGGGTTCACACCAGTTCCCTTCCGTTGAATCCTACGCGGTCTACATGCCCTTGCTTGAGGGTTACCGGATTTCAGTGCTCGCGCAAACCGAGAGCCCCGATGAAGGCGGCTTGGCTCCGGTGCTTCGCCAGCACTTGAACATCGCCAATCAGGTGATGGGCCTCGCTAAGGTCGATGCTGAGGTGCTGATGGTTAGCTCCTTCAACTTTGAGAAGTTTGAGTGGATCCCGGACGGCTGGGCAGTGGCCAAAGAACGGGCCGAGTGGCTGAAGTCCGAGATCGAGAAGAACGGCGTGGTCTACGCTGAATATCGCAAGAATCGGATGAAAGCCGCAGCCGAAGGGAAGGATTTCCCGGAGGACGAAACCGTCATGGAACCGATCGATTTCTGGTCGCGCTTGCTCGACGAGCACTCTGACTTCTGGGATCCGCCGCCGCCCTCAATCGGCCGCCCCGGCTCTGACCATGGCTACAAGAAGCTCGGCCGCTTTGGCGAGCGTACCCGCAACGATATGCGTTCCTTGTTGGGTGAGAGTCCCTACTCGCACCTCACGAACGGTGGTTTGCTGACGGACACGATTTTCTTCAAGACCCCGATGGGTAACATCGCCGGTCCGATCCGTGGCCCCTACGGTTGGTACCTCGCAAAAGTCGTCAAGCGCTCACCCGCAGCTCGGCCTTTGAACATCAACGATGAGCGTCACTTGGACCTCTTGCGTGACGATTGGGTCCGTATTAGCTTCATTCGCTACGCGCACGAGGCCCTTGAGATGGCCGGAGTCACAGGATTGCCCTCTCTAATCAAGGGGACAGCCCCGGCGCCCGTCGAAGACGGCAAGTAGCCAACTCTAGGCGCGAAACGTACAGGACAGCCCCGGCGCACAAGCGTCGGGGCTGTTCTCGTTAATGCCTTTTGCGATCTGGAGTCCCATCGGGGATGATTCGCGCGCTATGAAAGCAGATGTTCGCACAACCTTCCGGCTACTCAAGCCCCACGCGAAAGAGCACGCCGGTGTCTTTGCCCTGATTCTTCTGTTCGGAGTATTGGCCGCATTTGGCGAGCGTTCTGTCTTTTTGTTTCTGACGCCGACCTTCGCCGTTCTCTTCCCGGACGGTGGTGTCTCGGCGGCAATGCCTGGCAGCCTTCGCGGGTCTCCAGAAATAGAGCCGACTTTCCTTTCAGCTTTGATCGAGAACATCGGTGTTTGGCGCAACAGTTTGATGACGATGTTGCTTGGCAATGCTCATCCAGTCACTGACTTCGAGCGTATCGAAGTCTTGAAGCGCGTCGGCATCGTCGTGGTTGTGGTCGCGCTCTTCACCGGTGTCACCCAATATGTGTTCACTTGGTTGTCGCGCAAGGTCGCGCTCTTAATCGTTGTCGCGTTGCGCATGCGTCTGGCTCGCCACCTGATGGGGCTCTCTATGGGCTACCACGACTCGCGCAAGCTCGGTGATGTGCTCAGTCGAATCAGCGCGGATGTGGGTCAAACGCTCATCATTCTGAATGATGCGGCCCGCAACCTGATTCTTGAGCCCTTGCTCGGAATCGTGTCCTTGGTGTTGGCCTTCGTTGCAGCTCCATTGCCAGCCTTGGCGATGCTTGTGCTCTTGCCTACGGTGGCTATTCCGGTTGCCGTCTTGTCGAAGAAGGTTCGCAAGGGATCGAGCCGCAGCCTCACCAAGCTAGGCGCATCGGTTCAAGTTTTGACGCAGATGTTCCAGGGCATTCGGACGGTGAAGGCCTTCCGTGCTGAGGAACGTGAGCTCGACAGGTTTCACAAGATCAACAACGAGTACGTCAGTTCCGCGATGAAGATGGTGCGCGCCGTGGCGCAAACCAATCTGTGGACCGTGGTATTGACCCACGGTGGACTTGGTGTCTTGATTGTCGCCTTGGGGTGGTTCCAGATTCGCGGTACCGGCTCATTCTCTCAAGCCGGCGATATGATCGCCTTCTTTGTTCTGATCGCGAACGTCTACACCAACGTCAAGAAGACCACGCGTATGTGGAGTCGCTTGCAAGAATCGGTTGGAGCTTCGGAGCGCTTGCAGGAACTGCTCGATATCCCGCAAGACGTGAAGGAGAACGACGGAGCGTTCAAGTTGCAGGGGCTTGGTAGCGGGTTGCGCTTAGAGAATTTGAGCTTCAGCTACCCGGAAGGAGACGGCGCCGCTCTCTCTGATATCAACCTTGAAATCAAGGCTGGCGAGACCTTGGCCTTGGTCGGAGCCTCCGGTTCCGGCAAGTCAACTTTGATCGATATCCTGGCACGCTTCCGCGACCCGAGTTCAGGAACCATCAGCGTCGACGGCCACGACTTGCGCGATCTGACCTTTGACTCCTGGTCATCGCACTTTGCAATGGTTGGCCAGTCGCCCTTTCTATTCCACGCGACGGTCGAAGAGAACATCGGCTATGGCAGGCCCGGGGCCTCGAAGCAAGAAGTCATGGAAGCTGCGCGTACCGCTGACATTCACGGATTCATTGAAAGTTTGTCAGAAGGCTATGTCACCGATGTTGCCGACATGGGGTCAAGATTGTCCGGCGGCCAGCGCCAACGCATTACGATCGCCCGTGCAATCTTGAAGGGGGCGCCGCTCTTGCTCTTGGACGAAGCAACCAGTGCTCTCGACACGGAAACAGAGGTCAAGGTCCAGGCTGCGCTCGAGGCGCTAGCCGCCGGGCGCACCGTGGTTGTAATCGCGCACCGACTTTCAACCATCCGTAACGCAGATCGAATTGCAGTGATGGATGGAGGTCGGATAATCGAGATTGGAACCCACGATGATCTGTTGGCAGCCGGGGGCGCTTACTCGAGCCTCCACCGAGCGCAGTTCGGCAAGGTGTAAAAATAGGGCGGCCGTGGGGCACTGTGCCCGGCGCCCGCCCCTTTTCGTACCGTGCATCTGGGCCTGGTGTGACCCTGGACTGGATGCCTGCTATTGGCTGCTGCTACTCGTTTCGCCCGTCTTCCCAGGAGCTCCTTTGAATTCTCGTCGTACAAAAATTGCCTCTATAGCCTTGGGCTGGCTTCTTGCTCCCGCCCTGGTCAGTGCTTCCTCGGCCCAAGAGGCGTTCTACCCGCCTGAACCTGACGCTTGCGCCCTCACTTCCCACTATCAACGTGTGGAGCAGGAATTGCGCGTCGCCGACGTCTCACATCTGACTCCCGAACAACAACGTAAGCGGCTTCAAGCTCTTAGTTGGCTACGTGACTATCGCGTGAACGGCGACTTCGGCATCAACACACTCGAACCCGGAGTGCGCAAGCTCTACTTCGTCGACGAGAGCGAACGACGTTGCGCTGTCGCATGGCTTCTTGACGAGTCGGGCCAAGAGGCTCTCGTCAAGGGGATCGCAGCGACGAGCAATCACGCCTACATTGCCGAGTTGGCTGGCAGGGAGGAGCTGCAGGCTTGGCTCTCGGAGTACGGACTGTCCGTAGGGGACGCGGCTCGGATTCAGGGACCAGCTTGGCAGCGCCCAGATACCGGTGGTAGTACGTCACGGCCGTCACCTCCGCCAGCTCCGCCTCGACTCCCTTCGTGGGGAGGACCCGGTGATACCTCGGGGGGATCTTCCGGTCCAAGTACACCTGCACCTAGCGGGCCCAGCGCTCCGCGCGGGGGTGGAGCGAACACTCCGGCCCCGGGTGGGCCGAGTGCTCCCAACAATCCCAGCGCAGGAGGACCCACCACCTATGGAGTCGGTACCGACATTTGGATGACTTGGTGGGACTTGCACAAAATGGACTACCTCGCGCCCAACCTGCTCAAGAACTGGCACGGTACGGTGACCGGTTGGACGAATGACGGCGCGAATCCTCTCGTTGCCCTGCGTGCGAGCGTAGTGCCTGCGCTACTCAAAGCTCTGGATAAGGGCGACGCACAACTGCGTGGTTCGGCGGCGATTGCTCTTGGACGCATAGCTGGTGAGGAAGCTATCGAACCCTTGATTGAGCATCTCACTGACCCCAACCAGGAGGTGCGCGACCGTGCAATCCTTGGATTGGGGGCAACCGGGTCGATGCGCGCTGCGGAAGTGCTATTGGAAGTCGCCAAGACTGGCCGTACCAAGGAGGGTGCGGTGATTGCTTACGACGCACGCTCGCTCGCCATACTCGCGTTGGCTATTGGCAGGCGCAATGGCATGTCGGGATACGTGGACTACTCCTTGGCTTCACTTCTTGAAGACGTCTCCGGAACCGATCGTTATGTGGTTCAAGGCTCAGGACTGCTCTACCAGACCATGAACCCGGGCGATGCCCTCGGCGATTGGTGCATGGACCATGCAACGAACAAAAAATCTGTGCTCGGAGTCCGTTGTCGAGCGGTTGAGACCTTGCGTACACGTAATGATGATGAGAGCTTGAAAGTCTTGCTCCATCATCTGTCTGGCAACGCTCTCGAACTGCGTAGGTCGGCGGCCTTGACCCTCGGCGAATTCGATCATGACTTGGCGCTGCAGCCGCTATTGACAGCCGCTGAAGTTGAGAAGGAGCCGCTGACGCGCGCTTTCATTCTGATCTCGATTGGTCGTCAAGGTGGTGACGTGGCTCGAGATTTCCTTGAGAACTACCTGAGTGAGGGGCCGAAGATGTCGCGTTCATGGACGGCCTTGGCGCTCGGTATCCTGGCTCGCGAATCCGGCGACGAAGAAAGTCGCAAGGCCATTCGTGTTGGCCTTGCAAGCGAGAAGAACCGCGAGTTCCGTGGGGCCTTCTATCTCGCCATGGGGATCGCAGGAGATCTGGATGCGCGGGGTGTATTGATCGACGCTCTCAAGAACGGTTCGAGTTATGAAATCCGTTCGGGCGCCGCGATGGGGCTCGGCATGCTAGAGGACCCTCTCGGGATGACTGCGCTGCGCGAGCAACTCGCTGTCGACAAGTGCGAGTACACGAGGGCCTCCATCACAGAGGCGATCGCTTATGCCGGTGACTACAATGATTGCGCATTGCTGGCGCAATCGCTTGAGGCCATGAAGATTCCAGTCAACCAAGCGACGACGGCGATGGCTCTAGGGCTTCACGGTCAACGCAAGTCGGTTGAGGAACTGGTACGAATCGTTTTGGACGAAGAGCAACCCTCGCGGAAGCGCGCGGCAGCTATTGATTCCCTTCAGGTGGTTTTGGGCCAAGAACCGAGCCTGGCGGTCGGCGACTTGCTGCGCCAAGCCAACTTCATGGTCTTCCCGCCTTCGCTGATCAAAATTCGGAACGTGCTGCTCTAATCGGGAGCTAAGGTGTGGGGCAGCGCTCGGAAGCGAGTGCTGCCCCATATTCATGTCTGTGCCCAAAAAGATGCTCCCCAATCGATCCGCGTTGACCCTTGTAGCGACCGTGCTCATCCTGTGCGCCGCAGGTTGTTTCCAGGAGGACGCGGAGTCGTTGCGCAGCGAACCTCCTGCGCTTGTGATCATGCTGTCGATTGACACCCTGCGTGCCGATCGGCTTGACCTCTACGGCTATGGCCGTGAGACGGCGCCGAACCTGACCGCTATCGCAAAGGATGCGGCAGTTTTTCGCACGGCGCTATCGCAAGCTTCGCAGACCCTGGTGTCGCACAAGTCAATGTTCACCGGCAAGACGCCCATGCGTTTGATGCGTGAACAGACAGGTGCTGATCTCGAACGGTTGGGTGCGATTGAAGAACCCTACGATTTTTTGGTGAGCACTTTGGCTGGTGTGCAAGGACACATGGCCAAGGACTTGAGCGAAGCCGGTTACCGCAGCGCGGCTTTTGTCGACGGCGGATGGATGCGCAAGGGTATGGGCTTCGAGGGGGGCTTCGATAGTTTCGATGACACGGGAGGTGGGCTGGCCGGAATCTTACCCAAGGCCATCGATTGGATTGATCGTGAACAGAGTGGGTTCTTGTTCTTGCAGACCTACGACGTCCATTGCCCGTACAAGTCGCGCGAACCGTACAACAGCCGTTTCTGCCGCAACCATCGCAGGCACATGCCGATGGGGGAGGCTTGCCCCAAGAGTCACCTGCACCAGGTCGAGCTCTCCGATGCAGATCGCGCCGCGATTCGAGATCACTACGATGGAGGGATTGCGAGCGCAGACGCTTACGTTGGCGAGTTGATCGATCACTTGCGCAAGTCTGGGCTCTACGACGAAGCGCTGATAGTGATCACTTCCGATCACGGTGAGGGGCTCGGTGATCATGCACAGTTTGGTCATGGTGGCTTGTATCTGGAGCAGCTCCTGGTCCCCTTGATCATCAAGTTCCCGAAGAGTTGGGAGCTGCCTACGGGGATGATCGAAGAGAACGTGGAACTGGTGGACCTCTTGCCTACCCTGTTCGAAGCTTGCGGACTGCCGTTACCCGAGGATCTCGACGGGCGCTCCTTGATGCCTACGATTCTGGGCGAGCAAAAGGGCCGGCGCTTTCTTGTAGCGCAGACAACCTTTCGTGAGTGGACCACCGAGGGAACGGTTACGAACCTGACGAAGCGCGTCGTAGTCGAGCCGGGCAAGTGGTTTCTGATTCACGACTACGCAGCCGGGACTGTAGAGACCTATTCGCTAGGAGATGATCCAGCGTGCCTGAACGATCTAGCGGGTGAGCAGCCGCAAGAGGTGATCGACTTACTCTCCAGCCTGGAGTCGCGCGACCTTGGCGAGACGGGCGCCGCATTCCGCGCACCGGAGTCGCGCGAGTTCAGCGCGGAGATGAAGGCGCAGCTTGAGAAGCTGGGATACACCGGCGGTTAACGCTCTAGCAAACAGATGGCTTGCACGGCTACGCCCGTCCCACCAGCCAGAGCGCCCATCCCTTCTAAAGTTTTGCCCTTGACGTTTACAGCGTCAACCTCGACCGCAAGCAGCGCCGCAATCCGCTCGCGCATCTCCGCGCGGTGCGGTGCAATCCTGGGACCTTCTGTGGCGATTACAATGTCCACGTTGCCCACCTTCCAGCCCGCTTGATGGACACGACTGACAGCTTCCGTCAACAAGTCCGTACTGCGCGCGCCTTTCCACTTGTCGTCCGTGTCTGGAAATAGCGTGCCTATGTCGTCCAAGCCCGCCGCGCCTAAGATCGCATCGATGACCGCGTGCAACACGGCATCTCCATCCGAGTGACCTTTCGGCCCCTTGGGATGCGGTAATAGGATTCCACCCAGGATGCAGGGGCGGCCTTCAACGAGCTGATGTAGGTCAAAGCCGAGACCTGTTCTGATTCTTGTTGCCATAGCTCAGGCCTTTGCGCGGGCTTCGAGGATTGCGGTGACGATGGCTAAGTCTTGCATCGTTGTAAGTTTCAGATTGGTTGATTCGCCGCTGACGATCGGAAGCGGTCCGACGTAATGCTCATGCAAGGCTGCGTCATCTGTCGGAACGAGTTGGTCTATTTCCGCGCGCTGTAACAAGTCGAGGATGAGTTCACGTCGAAAAGCCTGTGGGGTTTGACCGGCCCAGAGCTTCGTGCGGTCGAGGGTGCGCGTAGAGTTTTCGCCATCCAGGCTCTCCTTGATCGTGTCACTCACAGGGACCGCAACTAAGGCGGCACCCGACAGCGCGGCACTGGCCAGAACACGATCGATGATATCCGGCGTGATGAGCAGGCGAGCTGCGTCATGTATCGCGACGATCTTGGACGACTTGTTGGATGCCATCACGCCGGCTCGCACGGACGCGGTACGGCTATCTCCTCCGGCCACCACCGCACTCAACTTGGCAAATTCCTCGCGGCCCTCCGCGACCTCGCGCACGCGGTTCAGATCGCTTGGGTGGGCCACGATTACAATCTCGTCGATGGATTGTGCTTCTTGAAAAGCCGCACATGTGTGCGCGAGGACCATCTTGCCCGCGATTTCAAGGAAGGGCTTGCGCTCGCCATCCGCCAATTTCATGCGGGTGCCCTCACCGGCAGCAACGATTACGGCAGTCGAGAAGGGTCTTTGGGCACTTGTGGAGTCGCTCATGGTCGGAAGGCGCTAAAGCCTGTGGCTGGAGCCTACAGTCCGCTCCTCCGCAAAGGTACGCTCGCAGCAGGATGACAAGCCGAGATGAAGAAATGACCGCCCGGGTTCCGGACAATTGCCCCTGGGATATCGTGCTCGGGATCGATCCAGGGACGCGCATCTTGGGTTACGGCGCGCTCGTCTGCGCGGACGACGGTCCACGGCTCTTGGCGGCGGGGGACATCCGGCCCCAGGGCGAGGCCGGTTTCGAGCGCCTCGGCGACCTGCGCCGGGAGATCGATTCCCTTTTGACGCGCCTGCGTCCGTCGGTCGTGGTGGTCGAAGGCGCTTTCTTCGCTCAAAACGTGCAATCGGCCATGCGGCTCGGCGAGGCGCGCGGCGTGATCCTGGCGGGCGCGGCAGTACAAGGTGCCCAAGTCGTCGAATACGCGCCGGCCGTGGCGCGCAAAACTTTGCTTGGAAACGGGAACGCGAGCAAGGAGCAGATGGCGGCGATGGTCGCTACACTACTCGGGCTCAGCGAGCCGCCGCGACCACTCGATGTCACGGATGCACTCTCGCTGGCATTGGCCTACATCCACCGCGGCCGGACGCTCGCCAGCTTGGCGCGCAAGAGCTCCAAGTCGCGGCTTCAACCGTGAATTTCGTGACATCATGAGCGAGAGCCCAGCATCACCTCAAGTTGACCCGTTGATCCTGGAACGCATTGAATTCGCGTTCCCAGCTCTCGTGGGAGATTTCAGAGTGCTCGAGCGTGAGCTCTCCTTCGATGGACGGCCGGTTGCTGACCTTTTGGGCTATTCCCGGGGTCAACTGCTTTTGATTCGCGTCTTCGGGGGCGAGGGCGAGGATGCGGTCCTGGCGGCTCTTGACGGTTTGGTTTTTGCGGAGACTCAATCGGAGATCCTCGATAGTTTTCTGCCGCCAGACACGCCCGAGGAAATCAGTACACGGGTTGTCTTGGTGTCGCTTTCAGGGTTCTCGACATTGCAGATGGAGCGTTTGTCGGTCTTGCAAGGAGACGGACTGTGGCTCTTGCGCAAGCGTGAGTTGCGCACGAAGAAAGGAACCCACACGCGTCTTGAACCGATCGACGTGGGGGACGGCCGCTCCCGGTCTCAGTCTGTTGACTTGCCCGCCTGGGCCATCTCCGAGCCTCACCGTTCCTTCTTGGCATTGATCGCACCGGATCGTTTGAGTTTGGCGATTTCCCTGGTCGAGCGGGTCCGACGTATCGATTCGGACTGTTCTTGGGGATTTGAAGCTGAGAATCTCATTTGTGAGTTTGAGGGTGAGCGCCTGTGTTCCATCAGTTGGTTTGACGGACACCTGGAAGTCTTTCACGGCGAAGATCGGAGCGCTGTTCCGATCCGAGACGCGGCTGCCATCGACTTAGCTGTGGATGTGGTTCTCGCGGATTACCTCGCTCTTTTGAATGGCGGCAACAGCGCCAAAGAGCCGTCAATAAGGGTGATTCCGGCCGCGGATGCCTTCGACGAGGCTATCGATCTCGACGACCTAGATGATGAAATCCTCGACCAAGTTGAGCTTCGCCCGACTTCACCAGAACCGCTTTTGACACGGGCTGAGATCGAGGCCTTTCAAGAGTGATGGAATAGGGAAGAAGCCCTAGGGCACTCCCCGGAGAGGGATCCCAATGCTCGATTAGTTTTGATTTCTTCCTCGCGGAGCCTTGGATCGAGCGAGTGAGTGGTGCAGCCTAATTTCCGACAGGGTCTTTTCTTGCTGTGAAATTTTTCATCATTGGGTTCTTCCTAGCGCACCTCAGCCCGCCGTGTTCGAGTTCGAACGCAGCGCGGTCAGAAGGGTGGGAGTACGCCCGATGAATTGGGAACAGGCCCGCAAGCTCTTACCATTCGCACGAGTGGTCAAGAAAACGCGCGACGAACTGCAGGCGAAGGGACGAGCGCCGCGTCCCAAGCTCCCCGACATTCCGCGCGCTACGTCCCTGTGCGTGGCCAGCGGCAAGGGCGGCACAGGCAAATCGGTATTCACTGCTTCAATCGCCGCACGTATCTGTCGTCTCGGGCGAACGCTAATCATGGATGCCGATATGGGGATCGGGAATGCCCACATACTTCAGGGGGTAGCGCCGGAACGTTCATTCGTCGAGTTGGTAGCCGGTACTGCTTCGCCCCACGAAGTCGTGGCGCGTTGTAACGATCGGTTGGATCTGATTGCCGCTGGTTCGGGAGTTTCGAGTATGGCTGAGTTATCAGCATTCGAAATGCACCGCGTCGCCGAAGCGTTGGAGCAATTGGAAACCGAGTACAGTTACCTGATCGTCGACTCCGCCGCGGGGGTTTCCAATCAAACCGTAGCCTTTGCGTCGGCCTCTGATCTAGTCGTTGTGATCACGACGCCCGCCGTCACTGCGATGACTGATGCTTACGCCTTTATCAAGGTGCTCTTGCGATCAAATCCGCAGGCGATCCCCTTGCTCGTAGTGAATCGAGCTCACAGTACTGAAGAGGCGCAGTCGGTTGTCAAGCGTATGGGAACCGTTTGCGAGCGCTTTCTTTCGCGTTCGCCACGCTTCATCGGCTGGATTCCATTTGACGAAACCGTGATTGGAGCCATCAACGGCCGGCAGGCCCTCGTCGATTTTGACCCGACAGCGCCCGCTGCCCGCGCCTTAGAGAAACTGGCTTTAGTCTTGGCCGAAGAGTTTGATCGCCAGCGAGCGCGGGGAATTGGCCATGCACTTATGGGTCGGGTCGCCTACTCCCCAAAGCTCGCCTAGTGCTGGAGCGCAAGCGTTCAGATCGTGGCACTGCGCTAAGATCCGGCCTTGGGTGCTACTTCTGCTCGGACATCTGTACCTAGCTGCATGTCTGGGAAACGCTCCAACTGCCCCGGCACATCTTTTGTTATCGCTGCACCTTGTCTAGCGCTGTGGAGCGAATCCGCATCGAGAGCGAATATGACGGTCCCTTGCAGCTACTCGTTAGCAATGTAGGTAGTGGCCGGGGTAGCGGGTGGCCAATTTTCAGAGATCTTGCGTGAGAGCCGTCCCGATTTCCGGGTGATGTTCGTGTCCGGGTATCCGCATGAGGCGCTAGGCCAGCACGCGACTGTTGCGGATCACGATGGGTACTTGCCCGAACCCTTCACCCCGCACGATCTGGTCAAGATGGCAGGTAAGGTGTTCGATTACGGCGATGAGCAGATGCGGGGCTAGTTCGAGTTCGACGAGACCGCGCGTGCCGGTTGACGATTCCAATTCGTGACGTCGACGCCGAATTGGCGCGCCAAGTCGCGTTGTATCATCGTCAAGGTGTTGTAGCCGAGACGCGCTAGATCGAGTTCGTAGCGGAGCTTGATTTCGAGTGCGCTGAGTTCTTCGGTAGACGGCTCCATGCCGAGCGCACGTTGGCGTTGCAGTTCACCGCACTCGGTCTCCGCTACGAAGAAGGGGGCAAGTGTTATGCCCTCGATCTCGATACCTGGAACCAAAAGGAAGATGAGTGCCTTCGAAGTATCGGGCGCGGGCAGAGCTTGCATGCCCTGCCCGTGTGACTCGCCTGTTTGCAAGTCTGCGAACATCCACAATCCACTCTTGGAGTCGATGCCGATGGGTTGCATGCCGAACTGAATCTCCAACTGCAGGCCGCCAAAGGCCGGGAAGAGCGAAGTGTCGGCAAGGCTGACTTGGGCTGAACTCCAGGACTGCCTTTGTTCTTCGCGCCAGCTGCTCAATGCGGAATAGCGAGTTTGGTTACGGCTGATGTGCGCGCTGAGTTCTCCGCTTTCCGCCAGGGCCGATTGAGACTTGGCCAGGCTCTGTGCATCCGTGAGCCAGACTAAGATGCCATCTAAGTTGGCCGCTTTCGCAGGCCAGAAAGCTTGTTCGCGCTCGTACAGTTCGCTTTCTGCCACCCCGAAAGCAAAGCGTTTGGCGTCATCGCTCGTTCTTAGAGCGAGGTCGCGCTCGATTTTCAGCTCCTTGGCGAGGGTGATCTCGCGCTCTTCTAACTCAATCTTGTCTTCGCGTTCGCTCTGCAGGTCGCGCGCAAGATCTTCGCTGTGCTTGTTGAGTTCGTCTTGTTCGTTACGGGCAGTTGCCAGTTCACCTTCGAGAGCTTTGCCCGCTTTTGCGAGTTGCGCTTCGTTTCGGTGAGCGTCTTCAAGCTTGCGCTGCTGCGCCTGACCTTCGAGCTCCAGCCCCTTGTTTTCGCTAGCGAGAACTTCCGAAGACTCGAGCAAGGAAAAGGTCCACGCGCCGATAGCCATTGTGCTGAGGATGGCGGCTGCCGAGACGAACTTCCAACCGCCCTTGGCGGGGGATTCTTCGCTCGCGGCGGGAACCACTGGAGTGGTGGTGAGCTCAGGCTCTTCCGGCAATTGGACTTCGGTTAAAGGCCCCGGTTTCGCAGCCTGCTCAAGCGCAGGGTCTTCGCCCTTCTGTTGGCTCTTCAAAAGCGCCAACAAGCCGCGCACGTTGTCCCAGTCCGCGTGCAAACCGTACAGTTCGTCGGCTTCCGCGTCGTGCTCTGCACAAAACTCCTCAAAGTCGGGAGCGGTGCCGCTCTCCATCTCTACGAGGAATTTTGCGAAGAGCTGCTCAGCCTCTGCTGAGTACTCGGAAGATCCGTAATTCGATTCGAGGTCCATCTGTCGATCTGGGTGCTTTGGGAGAGCCGCCCTGCCGCTTGGAACTTGCGGATCGCGGGCGTCTGGGAGGGAGTCTACCCGATGCTAGGGCGCGCTCGAAGTAGCGAAATTCTTCGTCCGATGAGAAACCGATTCGAGCGCTGATCGTCCGTTTAAGCAGCGCGGTTCACTTGGACCGCGACTCGTGTGGACAGATCAGAGGTGCAATACCATGTGGAACATCATTTTTGGCGCTGGGCTGGCGTGCTCGGCGCTGGCGCTTTCCGTTTCTCTTTCGTACTCGGGGGCCCGGAAAGATCTGGAAGACCCGCTGCTGTACTCAGTTAGGGGTGCTCACAGCGCAGACCGCTTCGGCACTGTGGTGGCGAATGTGGGCGATGTGGACGCGGATGGCGCCTCGGATTGGGCGGTGGGGGCACCACGTTTCGGGGGATTGCTGCCCTACGCAGGGCGCGTGCGTGTTTTTTCCGGGGCCACTGGGCAAGAGCTTTTAAGCTTCGAAGGCGATTCGGCTTCTGATGCCTTTGGAAGTAGTGTCGCCGGGGCAGGCGACGTGAACGCTGATGGGCACGCGGACGTAATTATCGGCGCACCGCGCGGTACGCCGAATAGCGGCAGCGCAGAGGTCCGCTCGGGGAGCGACGGGTCGGTCCTGTGGCGCTTCGAGGGGCGTGCCGCAGGCGATGAGTTTGGCAGATCGGTGGCTGGTGTGGGCGACGTCAATGGCGACGGCCAACTCGACTTCGCGGTGGGCGCTCCGCACGCGGACGGCGGCGGTTCCAGCAGCGGCGAGTTGACCCTCTTTTCTGGAGCCGACGGCAGCGAGCTCTTCCATGTGCTGGGTAAGACCTGGGATCAACTCGGCCGTGCGGTTTGCGCCGCTGGCGATCTCGATCGAGACGGAAAGGCTGACGTGCTGGTGGGGGTGCCGTTTTCCGACACAGGAGCTTTCAACGGCGGCAGCGCATATGCCTTGTCCGGCGCGGACGGCAGTCTCTTATTTGAAGTGCACGGCAGCGGAATCGGTGATCAGCTTGGATTTAGCCTAGCGGCGGGTTCTGACGTGGATTTGGACGGAATCGGCGACATTCTATGTGCTGCGCCAGGAGCTGATGTGAACGGCGAGATCGATGCGGGCGCGGCTCTCTTATTTTCGGGTCGGGACGGAACTTTGATTCTGGAAGTGCCCGGTGAGCACGAGTCTGAATACATGTCTGCGGTGAGTTTCGTGGGGGATGTGAATGGCGATGGCCGTCCCGAACTGCTCGTCGGAGCGGCCGGCGCAAACGGAGGTTCATCCGAAGCTGGCCGCGTAAGATTGTTGTCGAGTCGCGACGGCCGTGAATTGCAGGGCTTGGAGGGCTTGCGCGCTCTGGATTGGTTCGGTGCTTCCGTCGCGGGTTTGCCGGATCTGAACGGCGATGGCTTGCCCGAATTTGTGGTGGGCGCGCCAGGCCACGATGACGAATTGGAGAGCTGGGGGTACGCACGCGTTTATAAGGCGCGCATGACTGACTCTTAGCGTTCTCTCTGTATCGCTTCGAGGGCCCGTGCTTCGGTAAGCGCCCCGATGCCCGGAACTTCTTTCAAGCCGAATTCTCGGCCCGCTCGCTTCCAGCGCAAATCAACGATGGCTGCGGAGCGTGAGGGGCCTATGCCTGGGAGTTGGCGCAATTCGCGCGCCGAAGAATTGGACAGCTCGATTTCAACAAGCCTGAATTTGGGGGCTTTTTCCCTCTCCAGGCCGCTCAAATCGTGCTTCCTGGCCCACAAGAGGCTCGTGCTGGCAAACATCCAACCCATGACCATCAGCAGCCAGAGAGGAGGATGGGCGTTGTTCGAGGCGTCCAATTCGGGGCCGAGTTGGTTGAGTTCTTCGTTCATGAAGAACTGGACGGTCGCCGATTGGCTCGGTCACTCCTTCCAAGGGCTATTTCAAGGCGAAGGGAGTACTTTCCCTAGTGGCCCTGCGGAAGAGTCCCGGCTACCTTCTGAGGGCATGAAGATCGCGATCAAGGAAGCCCTGGGGCAATTGCTGCCGCTCTCGACCCTCGAAACGCTCGTCGCGGCGGCGGTGTCGGAGGACTTGGGCGCCGGGGACCTGACCAGCGATAACGCAGTTCCGGCCGGGGCGCGGGCGCGCGCGCGCCTAGTGGCCAAGCAAAACGGTGTGCTCGCAGGTTTGCCGATCTTTGCCCATACCTTCACGCACTGCGATCCGACTTGCCAATTCACGAGCTCGAAGAAGGACGGCGATCGGATCGAAGCCGGTGAGCCGATCGCTATCGTCGAAGGCAATGCGCGCGCCTTGCTCCTGGCGGAACGCACTGCGCTCAATTTTATACAACGCATGAGCGGCATCGCGAGCGTGACTGCGCGCCTGGTTGAGTTGGCGGAGGGCCGCGTGCGCATTCTGGACACGCGCAAGACGACCCCGGGCTTGCGCGCAATCGAAAAATACGCCGTGCGCTGCGGGGGCGGCGAGAATCATCGCTTCGGACTCTATGATGAAGTGATGATCAAGGAGAACCACATCGAGTTGGCTGGCACGGACGTCGAGAGTTTAACGCGCCAGGTGCGCGCCGCGGTGGGGCCGGCGATTCGCATGACTGTCGAGGCGCGTGACGAGGACGAAGCTGTGGCAGCCTTGCGTGGCGGCGCCGACGTCTTGCTCTTGGACAATATGACCCCCGCAGGCCTGGCCGAGTTGACCCCTATGCTGCGTAAACTCGCTAAGGAGCTGGGCAGTACCGTTCAGCTCGAAGCCTCGGGTGGCATTGATGCATCGAGTCTAGCGGCCTACTCAATGTGTGGTTTGGACCGTATTTCGGTTGGCGCGCTGACGCATTCGGCGCCTTCGCTGGACTTGTCCCTGTACCTGGACCCGACTTCATAGGCGGCATGGACGAGCGTGAATCACTCAAGCTGGATTTGCCGGCAGCCCACAGCGCGAGCCGCATGGCGCGCCAGGTCGTGGGTCGATTTGCTTTGGAGCATGGCATCGTCGAGGATGAAATCGGGACTCTCGAGCTCGTGACGAGTGAGTTGCTTTCCAACGCCGTCGATCACGGCGGTGGAGGTAGCGCGATGGAAGAAGCAGACATCATTGGCGACGTACGCATGCAGTTGAACCTCATGGTGGATCGCGCCGGCTGGGAGTTAAAGGTCGCCGATCAAGGCGGCGGCGACCCCGCAGAGATGGCTCCCTTCCTTGATTCAAACGCATTGCCAGACCTCGAGGATGAGCGTGGTCGCGGCTTTTTCCTTCTGGTGCAAATGGTGGACAAGCTCAGCGTTGGAATCTCGCCGGATGGCAAGGGTTTGGAATTCACAGCGCAGAAGCGCATCAGTTAGGACGCGTGTTGTCGGAAGCTCACCCAAGTTGGTTGTTGCGCAGGCTGCGCCAAGCAGGAAAGAATTTGCAGGGCGTCCCGCGTGCACTAGGTGTTGTGCTTGGGCTGACTTGGCTGGGCTTCATTTGGTTCTTGTCGAGCCAATCAGTTGATTCAGGGTCCTCGAGTTTTCTCCACGGTTGGATCTGGAATTGTGGCCACGCGCCGTTATTTGGCCTGATAGCGTTTTGGTCGATAGTTGCGCTTCCGCGCGAGAACGGTTGGCCAAAGATCTCGGGTAGGGCATGGGGAGTCATCTTGCTCCTGGTCCTTGGCTATGGCGTGGTGGACGAATTGCACCAATCGCAAACAGCGGGCCGCGTGGCGTCTGCACTTGATGTGGGGACGGATCTGGTCGGTGCGACTTGCACCCTGTGGTTGGCCAGTTACCTGGGTAGGTCGGATGCAACCGCGCGTGGCTTGCACGGGCGTCTTGCAGCGGGACTCTTTGCTTGCGGCTTGTTTGGTTTGTTGGCGACTGTAGGTGGCTGAAGATTTGCCGGAAGACGGCGCTGCCGCCGTCTTCCGGCAAAGGGGCCGCCCCCAGCCGCGTACTGCTGGCTTTTCGCTACTTGCGAAGCACGCGGGTGGGCGGCCATTGGTACAGACGCTCGGGAGGGAGATGGTTTCGCTTGGAGCGCCAGAAGAAGTCGCTAAACTCCTCCCCTAAAATGCCCAGAAGACAGCTACGAATGCTCAGGAGCCAAATCCGTTGACGAACGAGACCGAGAACTATCAAAGCCCGCTGGCTGGCCGCTACGCGAGCGCCGAAATGCGCCGTCTGTTTTCTGCCCAGAAGAAGTTCAGCACTTGGCGTTTGCTCTGGTTGGCACTCGCCGAGGGCGAAGAGGAATTGGGGCTTAACATCTCCAAGGCTCAGCTCGACGAATTGCGCTCCAATCTAGAACCGATCAACTTCGAGGTGGCGGAGGAGTACGAGGCCAAGCTGCGTCATGACGTGATGAGTCACGTGCACGCCTGGGGCGATCAATGTCCGAACGCTCGCGGTATCTTGCACCTAGGTGCGACGAGTTGCTATGTCACGGACAACACTGATGCGATCATCTTGCGCGACGGTGTAAGACTCGTGCGCCGCCAGCTCGTCAGCTTGATCGAGAAGCTGCGGGCTTTCGCTCTCGAGTGGCGCGAGTTGCCCACGCTAGGCTTCACACACTACCAACCTGCTCAAGCAACGACGGTTGGCAAGCGCGCGACGCTTTGGTTGCAAGACTTGATCGACGACTTGGCGGATCTTGATCACGCGGAGTCGATGATTCGTTTCCGAGGTGTGAAAGGCACGACCGGTACCCAAGCTTCTTTTTTGGAGCTCTTTGATGGCGACCATCAGAAAGTGCGCGCCCTCGATAAGGTCGTCGCAGAGAAGATGGGTTTTGAAAAGCGCTTCGCTGTAACCGGGCAAACTTATCCGCGCCAACTGGACTTTCGCGTCGGGCAAGCTCTGTCGTCCATTGCGCAAACCGCTCATAAATTCGCCACAGACTTGCGCTTGCTATCCAACCGTAAAGAGCTGGAAGAGCCCTTTGAGTCCAAGCAAATCGGTTCCAGCGCCATGCCGTGGAAGCGCAACCCGATGCGTTCCGAGCGCATCTGTTCCCTGTCGCGCCTCGTGATGTCACACCTCGACAACACGGCACACACAGCAGCCAATCAATGGCTCGAACGCACGCTGGACGATTCCGCAAATCGCCGAATCGTCTTGGCTGAGATGTTCTTGGCAACTGATGCTGTCATGAACCTCTTCCTCAACGTGGCTTCAGGTCTCGTGGTTTACCCGCACGTGGTGACCAAGAATCTGATGACGGAATTGCCCTTCCTCGCTTCCGAAGCGTTGATGATGGAAGCTGTCAAAGCCGGCGCCGATCGCCAAGATGTTCACGAAGAAGTTCGCCAAGCGAGCTTCGCCGTCGCCAAGCAAATCAAAGAAGGCGGTGAAAACGACCTCGCCGAGCGCCTGAAAAAGAGCAAGCTGCTCGGTGCCGTTGCGGGCCGCATCGACGATATCTTGGAGCCGTCGCGTCACATCGGTCGCGCGCCGGAACAGGTCGTCGAATTCGTTGAAGAAGAGGTCGACCCGATCTTGGAGAAGTACTCGGAGCTCCTCGGGGCTACGGGCGAAGTTCGCGTCTAACTCTGCGAAAGCGCATCGGCGGGCTTTGATTCCGCCGGGGGAGCTTGGGGCGTCAAGACTCCACTCTTGCGGTCGAGTTTATCGATGCGCTTGTCGATTTGTTTGCGTTTCTTGCCAAGCCGTGAACGTTCGCGACTGTTGTAAAACTTGCGACCCAAGTAGCAAAGATACAGCGGCAAGGCACCGACCGCGATCGCGCCAACGCCCGCCAGGAAGGCCTCCAACTTGTCGCTCATGTTGAAGAACGAGCCGTCCGCCTCCCAGGCGTACTGCAGCCGTCCGACGGCCAAGTAAAAGAAAAAGGCGGCCCAAATGATCGGTAGGGCCCATAGGAGGCGAATCTTCATCATTTGATGGTACCAGAGGAGGATCTAGGAGGGTGGAGAATTCGACCACAGGAGGGCCTCCGCAGCGATCCAATCCCGGTAAAACGGCAGGGCCTCCGTTTGGACGCATGGGGTACATCTGCCGGCGTGTTGCGCTCACAGGAGCAAGTCCCGCTCTGGTAATCGCTGGAGAGATTGGCCGCAGGCTCCAACCCATGCGCTTTGCGGCTGCCAGGTGAAGCGGCGGGCAGCGTTTCCAAGGCTGGTAGGGATGGGGCTTGCGAGGTGATGCTATGTCGGGCGCGGGGAGGTGTGTGCGAGCGAAGCGTGGCGAGCTGGGCATTGATGGGGAGAGTTCGGCCGAGACCGAAGCTGTGGGCGTCCATTCATTCTGAACATCACATAAAGAGAGGGCGCAACCTTGTGTCGAGTCGCGACATCGCAAGTTTTGCTGCCAGAGGCCCAGCGAGGGCTCGTAGGGGGGAGGATCCGCGGCAAACTTCCGGCTTCAGCGTGCGATGGCGAGTGAATCTGGCTGTGGAGTGGGACACCCAATGCCCCCGGCCTTGGCCGGCGGCGAGGCTCCTTGTAATTGGAAATTCCTGGAAGCGCCGCAGAGCTCGGCGGGATGAGTACGAAGTGTCGTCTTGGCGGGGGGCAAGGGCTTGATTCGTTAGCCCTGTTGTGGGAAACAATCTGTTCTAACTACTCACGCTATGACATTTTTCCTTCGTTTTGGCAGGCAGCCTGAACGATAGGTGAGGAGACCCTTCGCGGTCTTTCATCGTTCGCTTTTTCTCCCCTCGCCGCGAATCGTGACTCAACCTGGAATCCCAAACAATTATACGCTCTCCACGTCCTGCTACGGGACGCGCTTGGCATCCATCGAAGCTCAAGCCTTTGCAGCTGTTGCGATGGGGTTTAGGCGTATCGAAATTGGACTGAGTGAATCACCCGTCGCGCTCGATGGCTTTGAAGATTCGCGCCGCGAAACGGGCATTACGGTGAACTCCATGGTCACCGGTTGCTTGAATTCGCGTTCCGAACACATGTCCGGAACCAAGCTCGGTTCATTGGATCCTGAGTTGCGCGAGCGAGCATTGATCTCATGCAGACGGCACATTCAGCTGGCGGAGAAGTACGCCTGTCCGACCGTCATCTTGCGTGGTTGCGAGATTGAGGACAAAACAACCGTACGCGAATCGGAAGGCTTGACGACTCGCCTCGATGAGTGCGGCGCCACAGAAGAGTTGCAGGCCGAGATTCTAGATTTCGTTCAGCGCGCTCAAAAAACAGCACAAGCACAGGTCGAACACCTGTGCCGTTCGATTCACACGCTGCGCCTGGAGTTTCCTGACGTAAAACTCGCTGTTGAGCCGGGTGCGACTTTTGTCGACATCCTCAACTACGAGGCGATGGAGTGGGTGATGGATGACATGGCTCGCCAAGGCTTGGGTTACTGGCATGACACGGGCACCGTGCATCGCCGCGAGTACGCAGGTCTTCCTGGGCAGGGAGAATGGCTAGAGCGTTTTGGGGAGAAAATGGTCGGCGTGCACCTTCAGGATGCCGTGGCCAATGAATCAGAGATCCCTCCCGGGCTCGGTGAAGTCGACTTCAAAATGATCGTGGACTACATTCCCGAAAGCGCAGAGAAGGTGATCGAGGCCAATCCACGCCACGGCCGCTCCGAGATCCTGGCTTCGGTCCAGCTTTTGATAGAACGAGGCTTTTAGGCCCAGCGGTTTGGCTTAGACTCACGCGGAAGTGTGATGAACGAACCTACCAATAGTAGTCAGGGCGAGCTTCTGGCCAATGACTTCGCGCCCGGAGAGAGTGCCGTAGAGCACTTTCGCAAGGTGCTCCAGAGTGCAAAAGCCGCAGCGCCCGAGGGACAGGACTCCGTCCTGATCTTGACGCACCGCGGACCTGATCCGGATGCGATCGGATCCTGCGAAGGCATTCGGCACCTCTGCCAAGTCGAGTTCGGCATCAATGCCACAGTTGCGACAGTCGGGCGAATCCACCGCGCGGAGAACTTGGCGATGGTGCGAGCACTGGGCCTAAAATTTTCGACCTACGACGAAATCCGGCCCGAGGAATACTTCGGTTCTGTACTGCTCGATACGCAGCCGCTTTTTGGACACACCTTCGTGCCCGACGACATCCCGCTCCTTGCGGTCTTTGACCACCACGTACCTCCGACAACGAACGGTGTGGATGCGGCTCCAAAAGTACCACACAGCGATGTGCGTCTCCGAACTGGCGCAACGGCTTCAATCGTTTACGAGTACTTACGCGACGCGGGCTGCACATTGGAGCCAATGGTAGCGACAGCCTTATTTTGCGGGATTCGCTACGACACGGCCGACTTGTCGCGCAACTCAGCCGAACTCGACGAAGAGGCTTACTACACGACCTTCCGTCATGCGGATCGTGGCTTGATCACCCAGATCAATCACCCGCCCTTGCCGCGCGTGTACTACTCCGAACTGCATGAAGCCCTGAGCGAGGCGCGTCAATATGGCGCACTTGTCCTGTGCCTATTCGGCACGATCAGTCATCCGGAGTTCGTGGCAGAGATGGCCGACTTCTTCCTGCGCATGAAGGGTTGCGCATGGGTCGTCGTTGGTGGAGCTGTTGTGGAGGACGGACAATACGTCTTGTCCTTGCGCACGGACCAAGCCTTCGGCAATGCCTATCCACTGATGGAGCGTGTGCTCGATGGCGAAGGCTCCTTCGGCGGACACGGACACATCGCTGGTGCGCGCATTCCATTGAAGGACATGGGGGAGAGTACAATCAAGAGCGTCGAGCGTGGCTTGCGCAAACGCGCGCTGGGCATTCTCGGCACGGGTGATGACGATGACGGCTTGCCGCCGGAGGGGCGCTCGCTGGCGAGCTCTCCGTGAGCGAAGAACTGCCCGCAGTCCTCGTCATCGGTGGTCACGACTCGAGTGGCGGCGCGGGTGTGGATGCGGACCGCGAAGCGCTCGAGTGCGCGGGCGTGGACGCTTCGATTGTTGTCACAGCTTGGACGGTGCAAGACTCGCAAGGCTTGCGCGACCTGGGCGCGGTTGACCCTGAAGTCTGGGGGCGAGAAGCCTTGGCTGAGTCGAAGAATCTGGCTGGATCGTTCCGGACTGTAAAATTCGGCCTGCTGCCAAGTGCAGCTGCGGTCTCCACTGCGGCGAAATTGGCTGCGGCTTGGGCTGGTCGAGTCAATATTGTCATCGATCCCGTCATTGCACCTTCGCGCGGGGGGCGCTTCTTAGACTTTTCAGCTCTCGAGGCTTATCGCGAGAAATTGCTGCCCCTGGGAGGAATCTGGACGCCCAATCTGCCGGAACTGGCGGAGTTGGTGGCTTGTGATCCTTCCGAATTGGCTCTCGAGCCTGGATTGCGGGT
>JBLIOI010000031.1:0-41276 GCA_047639675.1 Planctomycetota bacterium
AGCTTGGATTGCGTGGCATCGTTTTCGCGCCCTTCATCCACTACAGCATCAACCATCTAATTCTGAACAGCGCGCCGTTGGCATTCCTGTCGTGGCTTGTCCTAACCAAAGGAACGACCAACTTCCTGCGTGTCAGCCTGACGGTGCTTCTTACCTCGGGCTTCTTGGTTTGGGCGCTGGCGCGGCCCCAGTATCACATCGGAGCCAGTGGACTGGTGTTGGGCTACTTCAGCTACTTAGTAACGAATAGCTTGATCGAACGCAGCTGGAGCGCGCTCTTGATGGGAGCTGCGACCGTGCTCATTTATGGTGGGTTGCTACTCACTGTTTTGCCCATGGAGGGGGAGGTTTCTTGGGAGAATCACTTGGCCGGGCTTGTGGCCGGTGCCTTGGCAGCCATCGTCCTTGTCCCCAACGAGAAAGAAAAGAGATGAAGAGTGGAATGAAGAAGTGCTTGCTGCACGTGACAGGCTTGTTTGCGTTCTTATTTGCTGCCGGTTGTCAGTCGTCGCCCCTCGAGTTAGCGCCGCTTGAAAGCGGGGGCTCGCTCGAAGCGGTAGAGCTGGGCCCACTGCGCCAGATCCTGGAAGGCTTTGCCGCGGACGGCGGATACTCCGGTTCTGTTGCGCTCGTTTGGCAAGCGGGGGAGCTCCGTATGCTGGAGGCCTTTGGCGATGTAGGACCACAGTCGACTGAATCCATGGGAGTAGATTCAATCTTCCGAATCTTCTCGATGACCAAGGCGATCACCAGTGTGGCCGCTCTCAGTTTCGTAGAAGACGGGCGCCTTAAATTGGACGATCCCGTGTCGAACTATATCCCTGAATTTGCGGGAGCGCAGGTGGCGGAGTTCGACGACGAGGGCAAAATTCTGAGGGTGCGAGAGGCTACGCGCGAGATCCTGATCTCGGACTTGATGAGTCATACATCAGGACTGACCTATGGATTGTTTGACACGACTGAGCTTGCGAGTCGCTACGTCGCCGCCCAGGTCGCGCGGTCTGGCGAGAGCGCGCTTCAGATGTCGCGGCGTCTGGCCGAATTGCCGCTAGCCTTCGATCCGGGTAGCGCTTGGCTCTACAGTCGATCCACGGATGTCCTGGGTGCGGTCTTGGAAGTGATCGATGGGCAATCCCTCCAGCTGATCTTCGAGGAACGCATTCTTCGGCCACTAGCCATGCACGACACGGCCTTTTACGTGCCAATTGAGAAGCTAGACCGTTTAGCAAAGTTGACCAGCAGGAAGGGAAATTCGCGGTCCTTGGAGCTTTGGAAGCTGCCGGTTCCGGCTGAGGCCCCGATGAATTGCTCTGGCGGCGGGGGGCTGTACTCCACTGCCCGTGACTACCTGCGCTTCTGTGAGATGCTGATAGGAGAAGGCACGCGCGACGGAGTTAGAATTCTCAACGCGGACAGCGTTGCGAGCCTGCATCAAGACCGCATCGAAGGCTTGTCTCGTGCGCGCATGTTAGGCCAGCGCGGCTTTGGTCTCGGGCTTGCCGTAGTCACAGAAGAAAGTACAGGGCCCCTGACTGGCGAAGTGGGTTCCTATCACTGGTCGGGCTACGCGGGCACCAGCTTCTTTGTTGATCCTGCAAAAGACCTGATCGGGATCTTCATGGTCCAAGTGCGCGGCGACTTTTCATTCATGGTCGCTTTTCGCAAGGGGGTCTACGCTGCCTTGCCTCTGAACTAATCAGGCAGTGATGTAGGCGAGTAGTACTCGCGCGCATCGACTTGCACGATGCGATCCTCTTCCGCGATCCAGGCTGTTAGTTTCTGGCCCCAAACGCAACCCGTGTCGAGTCCGCGCAAGCCGGGTTGATTGACCAAGCCATTGCGTGCCCAATGCCCGAAGACAACCGTGCGCGATTCCGCGTCGCGCGCTTGCCAGTAGTCATACCAAGGGGCAAAGGGAGCCACGGGAATCGGCCAATCGCTCTCTGGCCTATTGCCACTTGAATCGCAGTAACGCGCCAAGATCGCAAACTTGAGGGTGTCGCTCTCTGCGGCAAAATCGAGGTGGCCTAATGCCTGCACAGGATCTTCCCACGCTGGCGAGATCGCAGCGTGCACCATCAACAAGTCGGGCCAAGCTCGCAGGATCGGTCGTGCCGCCAACCACTCCAGCAGTTCGTTACAGTCGTCCGCTGCGAACAGCTCATCGAGGGTGTCACGCTTTCCCGCGGCACGCTCACCTCGCGCGCGAAGCAGTGTGTGCCGGTCGTGATTGCCAAGCACTCCGCCCGCGTTGTAGTTACGCAACAAGCGCAAGACGCCGAGTGAGTCCGGCCCGCGGTTCACAAGGTCGCCAACCGGATGCAATTCATCGTTCCCTGCGTCGAATTCAACAGCCTCGAGCAAGTCTTCGAGTTCCACCCGGCAACCTTGGATGTCACCGATGAAGATGCGGCGGCCTTTCATTGCTTCTCTTTCTTTGATTCGCCCTTCGAGTTGCTGTCCGAGTCGCCGCTATTGCCTTCAATTGCCGACTCCAGATCTTCATCGCCGCCCACATAGCCGACGCCTTGAAGTGCACGAAGAGCACTGGCTCCGATCGGAACGTCGCCACCTTTCTTGCGTTTCCTCTGATTCTTAACGCTCTGGCGAATCTCCGTCAGGATCGGAACGGCCTGCGCGCGATACTTCGGATCGATCATCAAATCGGTCTGTTCTGCGAAATCAGATTCAGTGGCATAAATGCGCGCGTCGCCGTTCGTGTTCGACGGCTTTTGCCAAGGGCCACCGTCGGGCGCGGAGTGCACCACGATGCTCTCATCGCGCATGCCTTGAAGCTCCAACCTGCGGTGGCCATTCCAGAAGCCTTTTGAAGTTTGGTAGAACACCTTCGAGTTCGTGATCTCAGGCAGCAGAAGATTGATTCTGTCAACAACGTTGCTCAAGTCAGCGCCACCAACGTTGGCCATCGTTGCCGCCAAATGACGGTTGGAGACCTCCTGGTAGATACTCTCTCCCTTCGGAATCCCGGGGCCCGCAATGATGAGCGGCACGTGCACCAGTTCGTTCCACAACGCGTGGCCGTGGGCCAACATGCCGTGGTCGAGCAGCTCCTCGCCATGATCGCTGGTGATCACGATGATCGTGTTCTCACGCAGCATCAGCTCGTCGAGCAGCGACAAGATGCGTCCAACGTAGACATCGCCTGTGCCGATGCTAGCGTCGTAACGATCGGACATCCATTCCGCGTGGGCTTTGGGAACAACGCGTTCCGGATGGATATTACCGTGCTTATCGGTCGCTTCGCCGCGCGTTAGCATGCCCGCGTAGACATCCATGCCGTCGAGTTCGATTCCAGCCTGTACGCTGTCGGGAAAGTCTTTGGGTTTCTCGCCACCGAGACGCTCCAATTCCGAAGCCAAGGGGCGGTGGGGCGTGTGTGGATCGACCAGTTGCAGGTAGAGAAAGAAGCGTGCCTTTGAAACCTCTCTCAGCTTATCTTCGATGTTCTCGATGACTTCGTCAGTCATGCGCATCTGCGACGTGCAGTCGAAGTACTCAAAGCCTTGATCGAACTGGCGCGTCGAGTCGATCAGAGGATTGCATGAAATCGCCGCTGTGGTGTATCCACGCGCTTGCAAGCTCTCTGCGAGGGTTTCGTAGGTGTAGTTCAGCGTGCACGCTGCGTTGGATAAGACGCCGTGTTCGTAGGGCAAGAGCCCAGTGAATAGAGAGGCGGTCGAAGGCCAAGTCCAGCTAGAGGTGGCGTAGGCTCGTTCAAAGAGTAAACCCTCTTCAGCGAGAGCATCCATATACGGCGTGGTCTTCTTCTCGTAGCCGTAGCAAGACATGCGATCGGCACGAAGCGTGTCGATCGTAATGAATAATATGTTCGGCTCATTTATTGTGGCGTGCACGCGCTGCTTGGTCGTCCAGCGATCGAGCACCATACCGCCGAAGCCGCATTGCAGCCCCTGTTTGCTGAAGGCCTTGGCCGTCTGCGCATCACCAAATTCTGTACGCAGCGTGATCACTTGTCCGGCCTTAACCTCGAGCAAGCCATTTTCGCCGAGGCGTCGCCAGGCACGATCCAGTCCCGTGTCTTCGTGGGTGTGTGTGATGCTTTCCGCAAAGATCGGCTCGCCATCCAGCAGCACCTCAAATTTGACGCTGATGGCTTCCAACTCCATCTTGTCGAGTGCAGAGGGCCGACTGCGTCCAGGTAAGTTGATACCGCGATTGGTGTACTTGCCATCAATCTGCGCGGCGAGCAATAGGTCTGCGACTTTGATGTCCTCGGGGATGTCGAAATTCAATTCGCAAGGTGGCGACATGACCAGTGCCGTCATGTCACCTGTATCGTGCTCAGCCTTGGTGAAACGCACATCTACGAAGGGCGTCATCACGGCCGCGTGAGCTGGGTGATCGGGGTTTTCTTCGATCACGTTCCAACTCTTCACATCTGGGTCGAGCTGAGCTAAGACTTCGCGAACAGGCATCTCGGGAGCAACTTGCGAAGCCTTCCAAAGCATCCAACTCGGGATACCTAAGCTCGCAGCGCCGATCAGAATGAAGACGGGAAGCGCGGAAAAGAGCGAGTGGATCGCCGGACGTCTTCGGGTCCAAGCCGCGAAGGCGCTCAGAGAGCTGGCCAGCAGAACGCAACCAAGCGTTAGCTGCCAAAGCTCCGGAAGACCGCTCACTGGCTGTTTCAAAGTCAGTTCCTGCGTCGCGATCGGCCAGCCGCTCAATGCCGAAACCAGGATCAAGGCGCCCAGGAAAATGCCCACGGGCCGCTTGGCCCCGCGAGCGCTCCAAACCACAGCGACGGCCGCTGCGCCCATAATCGCCGCTTCGATGATCAGCGCTGGCCAGTCGGCCAGGGTGGCCCAGCGCGCCCATTCCGCGCCAATCGGTACCGATTCCTGGGTCAGACGCACCAGAATCTCCACTCGTGCCAAGGCCAAGAGGCCCGCCATGAGGAGGGCAGGGCCTATCCAGGCTCGGCCGAGGGGAGGCTCGCCTGGGGACTTTTCGTTATGGGGGGTGCTATTCATGCAGATTCAATTGTCTAGGGAGCAGACTGCCTCCGCGTGGGGTTCGCCGCTAAAGTTACTGCGCCGGAGCGTCGAGGCACAGAACCCTTGGCGATAGGATCAGGTCTAGCAGCCCGTGGCAAAACTCATTTCACCCCTTTCCGGCATCCTCCGCTCCTCTTCGAGACCTTGAATACTCGCTGAATCCACCGATTCAGCTGCGTTTCAAGGCCTAGACCAGGAGCGCTGGCTACCTCAAAGGTGCAAATGGATTTTCAGCATGGACTGCAGACCCTTGTGATAGCCCCTGAATTGCGCTACAACCTGCGCCTCGATTTCTGGGTTCGGATCATCCGCCTCGAAATCGGTAAACCATTTTCTCCCCGCGGGGCCCGTTGCGAACGGATCACCCAGCGCAGATAGATTCAGTAGAGATAGATAGTCATGGCCAAAGCTCAATACCAAGCCGGTGGACCGACCCGAGGACGCCTACGTGTCCGTAAAATGGGTATGGGGTCAGGCAAGAAAGTCGCCCTACTCAAAGCCAAGGGCAACAAGAAGCAAGGCTGAGTGGTCGTGATCGAGGCGTTCTTCGTCCCGATCCGCGCTTGCTAGCAACACAAGACCCGCCGAGGTCGGTATTCACCGATTCGGCGGGTGTCTTCGTGTCTGGAGAGCTAGGTCGCAGGCGACCCCAGTTTCTTGGATCGCCAAGCGGGCGAGAGTAGCAGCAGAGCGGCGGGCACAGCGAGAAAGGGCACCCAGCTCTCAAACAACCATGGGAACAATCCTTCGCTCGGATTGACTGCGTTGGTGAGTACCAAGAGCCCGTTGTAGGAAGTGTGGAGAATGATCGCCGGGAGAAGGCTGCGGCTGCGCAAAGTCATGGCAGCTAAGAGCGCCCCGATGAATGCGGTCGGGACGAAGCGGTAGATTGAGGCGTGAACGGCGCCGAACAGTAGCGCTTGCCACATAATTGTTTTCCAGGCGGGCAGATCGCGCTTCAATCCGGATAGCACAGCGCCGCGGAAGAAGAGCTCTTCGCAGATGCCCGGGCTCAATGCCAGCACTAGGAAAAGACCGAGGGAGGAGAGGCTTGTGATGTCCTCGGGCAAGCCGCCCGCTTGAGTCATGGAGGAGGGCAGGGGCATCACCTGCTGTTGCCATTCGATCCAGGTGGAAGCGAGGCGCGCTAGCACAGGTGCAAGCAGCAAGGCGCCGACGGCATGCAATGGACTCGGCATGCGCAATCCCAAGGCCTTGGGAATGCTCTCATTCGCGCGGCGCGCTGTGGCTCGTACAGAGTAGTACGCGCCCAAAGGCAACATGATCCAAAGCGTCGCCATCAGGCCCCAAAGCATCGACACGGACTGCACCAGCCCACCGATCAAATAGACGGCGAATACACCGGCCCAGCCCCAGGCGATAGCGCTCCTCGATTGGACCTTGCGCATGGCTTCCTCAGCCGAGCTCGATTGGCTGGCGAGGACCTTTTCACCGTCGAGTAGATCGCCGATCTTGCGCAAAGCAAACCAGGCGTAGACAAGGGTCGAGCTGCAAGCCAAGAAGCCAGGCAGAAAGGTCAATCCACCGACCATCGCTTGACGGAAAGCAAGTGCCGGTCCAGCGAGTGGAATGCAGGCCAGGAAAGCATCGAGTTCAACCTCGGGGCTCATGGCTAGCGCAGTCGGCAAAAGAGAAACTAGCGACAAAGGCAACACGTAGTGCTGACCTTCGCGGAAGGAGCGGGCTTTGCTGCACACCAAGCAGAGAACAGCTGATAGCAAAAGGCAGACCGGCAAGAATAAGAGGCCGGCGCCGAGTACGCGCCATGCACTCGGGTTGCCCATCTCTTCCGCAGAGTTTTGCAGGTCGGTCAATCCTAGCGCCGCACAAAGGAACAAGCTGCCCGTGTTGAGTCCCAAGGTCGCCAAGCCGGTGACTAGGACGGCGCCGAATTTACCCCAACCGATTTCCACACTGGGAACCGGTTGTACTAAGAGCGTTTCCAACGTACCCGCTTCGCGTTCTCCAGCAAAGGCGGCGAGCGCCGCGTAGCTACCACCTGAAAGCAAGACGAGCACGGCGATCAAGGGCAGTAAGCGCCCCAACCAGAGCCCGCTCTTGTCTGCTTCACTTGCCAAATCCAATTCTTCCGTTGTCCAGCGCAGGGCTGGGTCGCTACCGAAGTGTTCCAGGTAGAAGGCCGCCTGCCATTCGGACTGCAACTCAGTGAGCGAGTCTCGCACGCGTTTCATCGCCTCGCGCGACCCTTCATCCGCACCGTCGAAGTGCACTCTGAATAGGATGCGGTCGGGTACATCAGGATCGGGTATCGCGTAGAGCAATACATGGCCCTCGGTGCCGATGATCTCGATCGCCAGGTCGCGTTCCTGCTGCCAAGCGTCGGGCGTTCCCACTTGAACGGCATCTTCGATCGCGAGGTAGGAACCGGGTGTTAAGGTGTCGATCTGGATCGGGAGCTTTTGCTCCAATAGTTCGATCAAGCGCTCAGCCATCTCATCGGGGGCCGCCGATAATTCCAGGCCAATGCGTGCTTCTTGGGCTTCGAGGGTTTCCTCGCCAATCTTCGTGATCCAGCCTTGGCCAAGAAACATGAAAGGATATAGAAGCGCTGGCAAGACAAGGCCGGCGAACAAGGCACGGCGATCACGGATGAGTGAGCGCAGCTCATTCATCAGCACCAAGCGCCAGGCTTGCTTCGGAAGCGGGGGTTTGTTCAATCCGTTCTCCCGGACTCATCGCGGACATCAGCCGTACGCATCAGGCTCTTAAAAATCCCGTCCAGGTACTCTTCTCCGGTTGATTCGGAGAGTTCGGCGAGCGTTCCTTCATTGAGTAGGCGGCCGCCGTAGATCACGCCAATGCGATCGCAAAGCCGCTCGGCCTCGCTCATGATGTGCGTACTGAACAGCACGCAGGTGCCCTTTTCGCGGCTGCCTTCAATGAAGTCGATCATCGAACTCGACGCCAGGATATCGAGGCCAGTTGTGGGCTCATCCAAAATCAAAACCGCCGGGTCGTGCAGCACCGCGCGCGCGATTGAGACCTTTTGCTTTTGTCCGGTCGAGAAGGTCTCGCAGCGACCATCAGCGAAGGATTGCATGTCGAAGGCTTTGAGCAATTCCTCGATGCGCTCGGTGAGAGAATCACCTTGCAAACCATGGAGCTTGCCGAAGTACTCAAGTGTCTCACGAGCGGTCAAGCGCGGGTAGAGACCGGTACTGGTCGAGAGGAAGCCGATTCGTCTGCGAACCTCAAGGGGATCGGTCTTGACGTCGATTCCATCAATCTCTGCGCTGCCGGAAGTTGGCGCCATGATTGTGGCGAGCATGCGCAAGGTTGTCGTCTTGCCTGCGCCGTTGGGACCGAGCAGGCCATAGATTTCACCACGCTTGCAGGCCAGGCTTACGGATTGGACCGCCTGAATTTCTCCGCGTTCGGGATCTTGGAATGTCTTGCACAGGTTCTGAGCGCGAATGGCGTAGAAAGCCGAATCGTCGCTATTCAGTTTGGTTTCTGAACTCATAGGTGCTGGTCAGCGTGAGCTCGTAGCTGACTTCAGGAAGGAGAAGAGACGCTTAATTGGAATCGTTTCGGTAGCCGTGCCAAGCGACTCGCGCGAGAGCACGCGAACCGCAAACAGAATGGCGAGGCCGGCATAGACGGCCAGGGAGATCGCGGTCAATGTGTACTCGAAGGGAAGCGACTCACCGCGTAGCATCGCGCGGAAAGCCATCACGACATTGACCACTGGGATCAAGGCGGTGGTTGTTGTCAGTTCTAAGCCCGGCAGTACGCTGGACATAGCTGGCAAGATGAAGATCATCTGCACGGGCCCCATCAACGCTTGGCCTTCCTTGAAGCTCTTTGCCAGGGCTGCGATGCCCGTCAATAGGGCACTGACCGAGAAGGTGAAGAGCAGTGCCAACGGCGCGATCGAGAGCATCGCTGAAATCGGCAACTCGATCTCAAAGCCTTGGCCAGCAGATACCATTCGCAGCAAGTGACCTGCAGAGAGCGCGATGGCGAGCAGATTCAATGAAGTGGCCATGACTGCGGAACTGCAAACCGCCAAAATCTTTCCTTGGTGTACCGCGAGCCTCGGAATGGGAAGGAGCATCGTGGTCTCCCATGTCCCGCGTTCGCGTTCACCAGCGGTTAGGTCGATTGCCGGATAGAAGGCGCCCATAACCGTCATCAAGACCAACAGGAGCGGGAAAATTAGCGACAGAATGAACGCTCCCATTTCCTTATCTGGAGCCAAGTTTCGCCGGTCGATGGCGATCGGCACTAGGCGACTGGGCAAGATGCCAGCGGCCTTCGCTGCCGCTTCACGTTCAACGTCTGCGAAGCCTTCGAGCCGCGAGCTCAAGCGCTTACGTGCGATTTCGGATTGACTGTCTGTGCTGTCGTAAGCGATCACCGTCGGTCCTTCGCCTGCGCTTGCCACAAAGAGCACAGCGTCGCGATCCCCTTCGCTGGGAACGTCCCACTCGATGTAGGCCGCTTCGGCACTGGCAGCCTCTGGCAGCTCCGTTGTGTCTACGAACTCGATCGGGACGGAGCCCTCGGATTCTTCACTGCTGCCATCTACATAGTTGATTGCCGGCAGGAAATTGGCGGGCAGTTCCTCGCTCCTGGCGCTCGTTACACCGACTTGAACTGTCGTGTGTTCCCGGCGGCCTTGGACCAAGAGCGCACCCTGGACCATCACCCAAAACATCACTGGATAGAGGGCGATAGGCAGCACGACTGCATAGATAGCGGTCTGCCGGTCCCGAAAGCTCGTCACTAATTCTTTGCGGGCGATCCACCAAGTGGCGCGCCAAATACCGGGGGGGGCCTTGTGGCTCATGGGGGACTTTTCCCCGCTGGGGGGGTGAAAGCAAGTGTCTTTGCCCGCTTCTGGCTCTCTGGAGGATGAAAGCACTCCCTGCGACTAGTCCTAGGCTCAAGCACGGAGGGCAAACTGGCCGAATTAGAGGACATGGAAGTCCAGCCCCTCGACGCCGACCAGCAGGCAGCAAATCCGATGTCAATCGGAGAACTCCGAGGTCAAGAAGCAGTTCAGACCACAGCGACGATGGCTAACAGCGTGGCCTGGCCCGTAGATCGGGCAGGCCCAGGGCTGGGAGTCTTTCCCGAACGGACCGCTGCCGGACCTTTCAACTGGGCGGCTTGGGCAACAAAATTCATCGAACTAACGCGCGTGCCGCTGCGCTTCATTCTGGTTGGATTGACGGCCTACATTTTTGCTTTCAACTTCTCCGTTGTCCGCGGAAGTTCGATGGCGCCCGGCATTCACGACGGCGACCGGATTTTGATCGATCAGTTCAGCTACATCTTCTCCGAGGTGGAACGCGGAGACGTTGTTGTTTTGCAGTATCCGCTGAATCCAAAACTCGACTACATCAAGCGAGTCGTCGGATTGCCTGGCGATGAGGTTGTGATGGAGAAGGGGAGGACGTGGATCAATGGTGCGTTAACCAACGAGTTTTATCTGAAAGAGAGCGATCCATTTACGGACATGGCGATTGTCGTTCAGCCGGGCCATTTCTTCGTGCTTGGAGACAACCGATTGCACTCATCAGATAGCCGCGAGTTTGGTCAGGTGGCTGCGAACTTGGTGCGAGGAAAGGTAGACATCCGGCTCTGGCCGCCTTCGCGCGCCGGACGCGTTCGATAGCGACGAATTCGGAATCGCTTCCGGGCTCAATCGGGTAGTGTGCCTTGCATGCACATTCCCGCACCCGTCACGCTAGTAACCGGAAGCTCCCGAGGATTGGGGCGTGAAATCGCCAACCAATTCCAAGAACGGGGCGACAAGATTCACGTTGTCTGGTGCACGGATGGCGATCGTGGGGCCGAACTGCAAGAGGACTTCCGTGGGCGTAGCCATCGCCACGATTTGACGGAGGAGAGGGCCGCAGAAACTCTGGTCGAGCGAATCTTGCAGATTGATGGCAAGCTCGATCATGTAGTGCATTGCGTGGGGGACTACTTCAGCGCAAATCTTGCGGAGACTTCAATCGCCGATTGGCGCCACCTCTTCGAGAGCAACCTGGCAACAGCCATTCAGCTTGCGGGGGCCGTACGCGCGCCCTTGCGCGAGAGTGGTGGGAGCCTGGTGTTCTTCTGTTGCGCGGGAGTCGAAGGCTTGCGTGCGCGCCGTTCGAGTGCAGCCTACGCGGCGATGAAAACAGCCCTGATGGTATTTGCGCGCTCCCTGGCCCTCGAGGAGGCGTCCCACGGAGTGCGGATCAACACCATTTCACCGGGCTTGATCCCGCATGACGAGGCTCACCCTGACACATGCAATGAAGAACTGTACAAGGCAGTTCCCCTGGGGCGCGCCGGTACCGTCGAGGAAGTTGCTGCTGCGGCGCTCTGGCTCTCGTCTGAGGGAGCCTCCTACGCGGTTGGGGTTGACCTTCAGGTTGCCGGTGGCTGGCTTCAGTAGTTGAGAGCCTGAATTGGCCGTACAAGCCTGAAAGACCTCGGCCCTTCGAGTAAGGTGTGGGCATGAGTGTCCTAAGAGATTTGAACCCCGCTACAGGGGAGTGTCTGGCCGAAATTCCGATCACAACGACAGATGAGCTGAGTGCAGCTGTCGCTCGCGCGCGCGTCGCGCAGCCCGCTTGGGCAGCCTTGGGAACAGCCGCGCGCTTGGATCTCCTGCGCCCTGTGGCAAAAAGCATCGAGGACCACGCGGAAGAGTTCGCTGATTTGATCACGCGCGAGATGGGCAAGCCGCGCGCACAAGCCTTGGGGGAAGCCCGCGGCTATGCCAAGCAAACGCTTGTGGAACTCGAAGAGGTCGCAGAAGCCATGGCGCCGCAAAACTTCGAGACAGAGACGCAGCGGACACAATTAGTGCGCGAGCCGCTCGGTGTTGTCGCTGCCATCACTCCTTGGAATTTCCCTGTCGGCATGCCGATGCAAATTCTGTTGCCAGCCCTGGGTACGGGCAACACTGTGGTCTTCAAACCCAGCGAGATGGTTCCGCTGGTCGGTGCTTTGATTGCAAAGCTCCTGAATGAAGTCTTGCCCGCCGGCGTTCTAGAGCTGGTCCAAGGTGATGGCAGCGTCGGAGCCGCCCTAGTGAATAGTGACATTGACATGATCGGGTTCGTTGGAAGCCGCGAAACGGGCAAGCACATCATGGCCAGTGCGGCATCGGGCTTGAAGCGCTTAGTGCTTGAGTTGGGCGGCAAGGATCCACTCGTCGTGATGGCGGATGCGGATCTCGAAAGCGCTTCGACTTGTGCAGTGCGTAACAGCTTGCGCAACGCGGGCCAAGTCTGCTGCTCGATCGAACGTGTCTTCGTCGCAGAAGAGGTCGCCGAAGAGTTTGAACAACTCGTTCTCGACAAGGCGCGCGAGTGGAACTGTGGCGACGGATTTGACGAGGGTGTTTCCATGGGGCCGATGGTTAGCGAACAGCAAAGAGCTAAGGTCGTCGAGCAAGTCGACGCGGCGCTCGCTGCTGGTGCGCGCCTGGTTTGGAAAGGCGAAGTTCCGGAGTCGAAGGGCTTCTTTCATCCGGCCACTGTCTTGGCGGATGTCGGCAACGATTTCAGCATTACACGTGAAGAGACTTTCGGTCCCGTCGTGAGCTTGACCCGCTTCTCAGGCGAAGAAAACGAAGCGATTCGCCTGGCCAATGACACGCCCTATGGTTTGGGCGCCAACGTCTACACAGGAGACACAGAGCGTGGTCTACGAATGGCCGCTGGGATTCATGCGGGGCAAGTCGGAGTCAACCAATACTTAGGCGGAGCACCGGGGCTGCCCTGGGTGGGCGCGCGTCAATCCGGTTTTGGATTCTTAGGTGGCATCGAAGGCCATCGCCAATTCACGGTGCCCAAAAGTATCTCACAGCCGAAGATCGACAAGGCGTGATGTTGTGCTGCCGAGCCGCGGGGCTCTTGATCGCAGGCCTGCTGATTGCCTGCAGTCCGGAACAAGAGCCTCTGTCACAAGCGAAGACAACCCCAGCGAAGATAGCGCAAGCTGAGTTAGCCCAGCCGGAGCCCGCGAAGACACAAGCAGGAGAGTCGGATTCCGTTGCGCTTTTCGACCAAGCATCTCTGGAGAGCCTGCGTGGTCGGGTGATCTACAGTCAAACCGCTCAGCCAATCAGTCAGGTTTGGGTGCGTCTGGTTCATGGTGATCGGGAGCAGATCGCTCTGACGACGGACACGGGTCACTTTTTCACAAAAGAGTCTTTACCTGATGGGGAAGTGCGCGCTTTCGTCGCCCTCGATGAAAACGGCCCGTGGTTAGAACCGGAGTCTGTGCTTCTACAGCACTCGAGCGCAGGGGCTGCTTCTACTATCCAAACCTTGCGCATTAAGGCTGGACCCAGTTACTCCCTAGACTTCCTGAGTCATGCCAGTGACGAGCCAGCCCGTTGGGAAGCGCGATTGATCGAAGTCGGCAGCGGAGATCGCAAGCGTGCTTGGGCGTGGCAAGTCTTGCGACCTGGAGACCCGCCGCTCTTGCGCTATGCAAGTCCGCGCTACCCTCCCCAAGAGGAATGGAAACCCTTTGTCGAGGTGCGACAGCGCGGCAAGGATTGGTTTGGACGAGCCCGTGTAGAGGGTAATCAGGGCGGACGAACCAAGCCGTTAAAGCTCAAACTGATCCAGTATGCGAGCTTCGGTGGAATTTTGATAGACGCCAATGGGCGGCCAATCGATGAGGCGCAAGTGGATTTACTTCTCGCTAAGGGAACACAAATTCCAGCCTTCTATGACGATCCGCAGACCGCTTGGAGTGACGTCGATGGAGTCTTTGGTTACCCAGCCATCCTGGAGCCGGGTCACTATCACATGACCGTTCGTAGCGAAGGTCGCGAGAACTCGGTTCTTGATGTGGAGATCATTCGTGGCAATACAGGAGGCTTCGAGTTTCGACTCGATGCGGTCATCGCGCATGAGCAAATTCCCGTAGCGCTTCTCGGTCCCGACGAAGGTCCCTTGCCCGCAGCCATCGTTTCGTTACGGTCATTGGGATCCAAGTATCCTGTGCGGCGTTCGCTGCACACCAAGATGGGGTTTGTTCCCCACGGCTTTGTCGAGCAATCTGGTATTGGCTACGGGATGTTGTTCGCCGATCTGATACCCGGGCGCTACGAGTTGTCGATCTTCGGTCTCGATGGCATTCGATACGTACCTGAATCGCTCGTGGTCGAATTGCCGTTGGATCTCGAGGGCATCTCATTCCTGCAAGTTAACAACGACCCACCACGCGAGTTGCACTTTGCCGTTCTACCCAAGGACGGCGAGAACGAACTAGCTTTTCATAGCGTTCGCATCAGCAGTAAGGACTGGTGGTATCCATCGTCCACAAGGGTGGAGCAAGGAGTTGCCAGCGGCTCCGTGGCACTGGACAGTCCTGCTGGCGAATGGATGGTGTGGGCGCCGGGCTACCAGCCCAAGTACGGAAACTTGGCTCAGCTTGATGCGACGCAGAGTGGTCCGGCTGTGATCGATGTTGAGCTCAGCAAAGGTTGGGGAGCGGAAATCATTGTGCGCGACGCAACTGAGGGTGTCCCTCGCCCTAACTTTGATGCCTGGCAACTCGCCGCCTATGCACACCAGGCCAATCCCATCGAAGGTGTACTGGTCATTGCGGAGGGTACGGTTGTAGGTCACACGAATGCCGCTGGCCGCGCACGGATCTCCATGGATGCGAAGCCTGGCGATCTAATGCTCTACCGAGAAGGCTGGCGTGTGATGGGTGCGGGTGGCGGCCTGGAGGATATGGATATCCTTGATCGCGAGCGTGGCGCAGTGATCTGGATGGAGCCGAAATTCTAGCGAGCCTATGGCAAGCTAGTTTTCCGGTCGCTTGAAGGTGTTCGCCAGAACGCCGATACCTTCGATCTCACATACGACCTGGTCGCCTTCCTTGAGTGGGCCAACGCCCGAAGGTGTCCCCATCAAGAGGATGTCGCCGGAATACAGCGTCATGTGGTGAGAGAGAGTGGAGATCGCTTGAGCAATCGAAACCACAAAGTCAGCGGTCGTGGCTGACTGCCGCAGCTCGCCGTTTACGTGGGCCGTGATCCGAAGCGAGCTGACATCGAGGGAACTGGCCGGTACGAAGCACGGACCTATCGGGCAAGCTCGATCGAAATTCTTGGAGCGAAACCAGGGGTAACGTTCCTTGCGGTCCTCGCCTTGCAGAGTGCGCAAGGTCAAATCGTTGGCGACCGAGAATCCCGATACAGATTGAAGTGCATCATCGGGAGAGACGGCTTGGGTGAGCTGACCGATGTAGACGGCGAGTTCAACTTCGTGATCGAAGCGGTCCTCGTAGCCCAGCGGGGGATAGACAACTTGATTGTGCCCGCACATTCCCTCCGCAAGCTTATTGAAGTACATCATCTCCTTTGGGACTTCTTCTTTGAACTCCGCGGCGTGCTCCACGAAGTTTTTCCCCAGAGCTACGATCTTGCCCACTTCAATCGGCAGGAAAGGAGCCAGGAGCTCGTCATCATCCTGAATTGGTAGCACGGGTTTCAGGTTCGCGCTCTCCAACCAATCGCCGAAATGTTCGGGAGCAAAAAAACCTCGAGCAGTGAGGCTCGACAATAAGGCAGCTTCGCCCGATTGGAAGATTTTCTCCGTCAGGTCGAAGAATCTTTCACCCACCTGAAGGACGACTCTTCCCGAACGAATTAGGTCGCCTTCGAGACGCCGATAAGCTCGAACTTGATCTGTCATAGATCCCCACGTTAGCGACTCGCCGTGCGAAACGCGCGCCCCAATTTGGACCAGGCGTGCTAGTTGTTAGGAATAGCACTTCCAAGGGTTAACATTGCGTACGAACTTGCCAGTACGGGATTGCCTTCCCACCATCTGGGGGCGTTTTGATTGATCCAAGAGCCGTCGTCCTTGCGTTGCATGGCGATCAAGCGGCCACAAATTTGTTGTCGCCAAGCATGAGTCTTGCCCGCCTTGTCTACAACTTGCTCGGAACCATAGAGGTCCAGGGCCTTCGCCATCGTGTGAAAGTAGTAGTAAATTCCTTGATAGGGAGCGCGTGGATCCTCCGAGTGCTCAAAGCCTGGATTGACATCCAGCGTGTAGTTGGCCTGAATCCAATTCCAAGCGGCCTCCATTCGGGGATCATCCTTGGGCAGGCCTGCAAAAATGAAACCCTTCAGTAGCGCGTAGGTCATCGAGCCATACGAACGCGGAACCTTGGTTCCATCTTCGCGAACATCGAATCCAGCCTTGGAGTCGCCGGGTGCGTAGCCAGCGCCGCCGTCGTCTCCGCTCTTGATGGTGACATCGCCAGATTTGATCGAGATGTCATTGGACTCGGAACGGTTCTGAACACGATCGAGGAATTTCAAGGCACGCGTGAAACTTTCGTCACCTTCTTCGAGACCGGATGCAGAAAGGGCTTCAAGAGCCATTTGCAAGTTGGACAAGTCGGGTCGCTCATCGTTGCCGTAGCCGATGCCGCCGTAGTACAGGTCGCCGTCCGTGTAGCCTTCGCCTTCGTCCGCTTGCAAGGTGACGAGGAACTGACGGGCTCGCCCGATGACTTCCTTGTACTTGGGGTTCTTACTCTTGGCGAGCGCCAAGACGGAAGCTGAAGTGAGGTAGTTCTTGAGTTTGCCATCATGAATTGAGCCGTCCTTGTCTTGATGCTTCGCAAGCCAGGCGAGGCCCGTATCGATGACCTCTTGTACTTCGGCAGGTCGCGGAACGGGCAACTCTTGTAAGGCGCCCAAGGCCATTGCGGTAGTGCCCATTTCAGGTTGTCCGGGTGCTCCCCAAAGACCATTTTCGCTGACTGCTATCAAGAACAACGCGCCACGGCGCATGGAGTCCAGAGTTGCATCGCGATCCGCATCGGTAAATGCAGGCAGCTTGGAAGTGAAAGTCTTTTCTTCGTTCTTGGTTAGGATGTCGCGACAACGCGTCAAGGCAATGATGCCTTCTGAAGTGCGAATGACGGATCCATCGGGGCCTTCCCAGGAAGCGTCTGGTTTGCGGCGTCCAAACCAATCACTGAGCATTGCGCGGGCTTCCTTAGTAGTCAGGGCCTTTGCGGGAGATGGTTGGAACAGCTCTGCAAAATACTTTTCCAGCGAAACGCGCAGCGCGCTGCTTTTTTCATCCTGGTACTGGCGCAGGGCGAGCCAAGCCAAGATGGAGTGATTCGTGCGCTCGAATTCCCCTGCTTCGGGGGAGTAGATACCACCATCCTCGGCGTTCTGCATCGAGCTCAGGTAATCCAGCGCCTTTGAGATGAAGGGTCCATCGCGACGTGTGTACTTGCGCGGCGACATGGCGAAGGCTTGCAAGGCCCAAGCCGTTCCCCCGACGGTTCCGGCATAACTCCCGTTCGGTCCCTGGGTGCTGCGCAACCAGCGAATGCTGCGATCGATCTCCGTCTTCAGATCGATGTCGTCGACAGAAGGCTCCGTGCCTGGCGCTTGGGGTTGCGCTAGGGCCGCCGGTTGGACGGTGAAGAGGACTGAGATCAATAGGGTGAGAAACCCGAGGCGAAACTGGAGCATGTTCGAGGCGGCGGCGTTGAAGGCCTACAAGACGTGGAATATGGAGGCGTTGGCAGTGCCAACGAGTGAGTCGAGTTTGGGTTCAAGGGCACCAGGAGGATACTCTTTGGGAGTACTTTTCTACGTGTTTCGCGGTATAGACCCCGGCTGTGGGCCGTCAGACGTGCGAAACTCGCGACTCTTCCCCGACAATCACACTCTTCCTCCGATGACAGGTATCGATTCTATTCCCCTCGACTTCGAGCGCCAGGCGCCCGAGGTTATGGCCACCCGCGCTGAGGACTTTGCCGACGAGATGGGCAAGCGGCGTAGTGTGCGCGATTTCAAGAGCGATCCGATTCCTAGCGGTGTGCTCGACGCCTGCATTCGATGCGCCGGTAGCGCGCCTTCGGGTGCTCACCAACAACCGTGGACTTTCGTTGTGGTTACGGATCCCGAGTTGAAGAAGCGCATTCGTCTGGCCGCCGAAGAGGAGGAACGCACGAACTACGACGGTCGCATGAACGATGAGTGGCTGAAGGCACTTGCTCCGCTGGGTACCGATGCGAACAAGGAGTTCTTAGAAGTGGCGCCAGCCCTGATCGTTTTGTTCCGCAAGGCGCACGGTAGGGAAGGCGAGAAGAAGGTCCAGTATTACTACACGAACGAATCGATTGGCATCGCCTTAGGTTTCTTGCTCAGCGCATTGCACTGCGCAGGACTGGCGAGTTTGACGCACACGCCGAGTCCTATGAAGTTTCTTGAGAAGGTGCTCGATCGTCCGGAGAATGAGCGCGCTTACATGCTAATTCCCGTTGGCTTCCCGGTAGACGACTGTGAGGTTCCCGACCTCACGCGCAAGCCTTTGGACGACATTCGCGTCTGGCGTGGAGCGCACGCATAACAGCTGCTACTCGGCGACCTGAACCGCTGTTCCGTAGACCATCACTTCCGCGGCGCCCGGCGTAATTTCAGTTCCCATGAAGCGCAGTCCAACAATTGCATTGGCACCCAGGGTTCGTGCTTCCTCTTTCATGCGATCCAAGGCCTGTTCGCGTGATTCGGCTAACAGCTTGGTGTACTCCTCCATTTCGCCGCCAATGATGTTTGTGACCATAGCGGAAAAGTCACGATTGAGAGCTCGGGCGCGCACGGTCCCGCCTTTGACAAGGCCGCAGATTCTTTCGATTGTGCGGCCGGGGAGTTCGTCGGTGGTGGAGAGGATCATCGTGTGATATCGGTGTACGGGTCGAGAGGGGCGAGCTTCTGACGATCGCGCCAGCGAATGAGAACAATCAAGCTGAATCCTGCACAGGGTGCCAAACGGATGAGCTTTTCGAAGGCGGAGAGGTCGGAGATCAGAGTGCTAAAGCCATACCAAAAGGCGGAACCCAAAATACCGATGCCTAGCAAAGTCCATCCCATGGCCATGCCTACGCGGTGTGCAGGATCTTTTTGAATTCGATCCCACTCAAGATCAAGTGGTTCTGCGGGGGCTATCTGGCGCGCCATCACTGCGAGTTTCTGATACGAAGCCACCTGGCGTGCGAGCTCGGGCTCACGCGCCAGGCGTGTTTGTAATTCTTCGCGATCTGCAGCGGCCAATTCATCGTCGACGTAGGCCATGGCCAAGAGATCATCGCGGCTAGGGTGTAGAGAGTTGGAACTCATACCTGACCTCCTTCGAGCGCAGTAAGTTCGCTGCCGGTCGCACCGGGCACACCCTTGAGGTCCGAACCAAGTCGTTCGCGAAGCCGCCTGCGTGCGTGAAATAGGCGCGACATGACGGTTCCTTGGGGGATGTCGAGTGCTTCTGAGATCTCGCGATAAGAGAGTTCGTGGCTATGGCGTAGGGTTAGGATCTCACGGTCGCGAGCGGAAAGCTGATCCAGGGCGGCGGCGAAATGCGTCGAACTCTCCGCGGCTACCATACGATCTGAAGGATCCTTGGCGCGCGGATCGGCCAAGTCCCAATCGCCATCATCTTCCGCGCCCGCACGATGGGCGGAGATCGAGACTTTTCGCAGACGACCGCGCGTGCGCAGATGACTGAAACAGGTGTTGCGCAAGATGCGATGGAACCAAGGCAGGAAAGGTTCGCCATCGCGAAAGGTTTCCCGTGCTCGGAAGACCTTCATGAAAGACTCTTGTGCAAGGTCGAGCGCGTCTTCTCGCGAACCAACGAGCGAGTGGGCGATAAAGAAGGCGCGGTTGCGCAGCTTCTTTACCAAAACATCAAAGGCGGCTGTATCTCCGCCCTTGGTTAGCATCATCAATTGTGTCGTTTCGGTTCCCATCTCGCTGGGTGACTTCGCGCCATCCCCGGAGTTCTTCAATGAACTTTGGGGGAGTTTTTGTTCGAGGGGTAAATCGCTCATTAGGGGCTGCCAGAGGCTATTTTTTGGCGAGTATTCCCAAGGCAGCAAGCGCTGCTCGGCGGCTCGCTCCAGCCGGACCCAGCCTTTTGCGTGCCAGCCCCAGCTCTGTTTTGCACTGCGAGCGCCAAATTTCATCTTCCAGCAAGCGCTTGATCGCGGCTAACCAAGGGCTAGGCACTTCGCTGCCTGAAAAGCTGAACTCCGGATAAACTTCGCGCCCAGCCAAGAGATTCACGGACGAGAACCAAGGCACCGTCAGGAAGTTGCGACCGATCCACTCGGTCATGCGACTCTCAAGGGCATACACCACCACAGTTGGCAATGAGTGGTTCAATAGGTTGGTCAGGATTGTTCCCGAGACGGATAGGGCAGCCGTCGCTTCGGACAGTTCTCGTTCGAGATCCAAGGAGAAGTCGATACGAGATGCCGGCATGCCGGATCTCTCTATGCACTCTTCGATGAGTTCGCGATGTTGCCCATCCCGTTGGCAGACGCGCATCAGCCACGGACCGGTCGATTCGGGTAGGGCTTCCAAAGCAGAAAGCATGAGCGGCAAGTTGCGTTCAATCACGGAGCGGCGACTGCCGGGGAGTAGGACCAAGAGTGGTGCTCGGCCTGGTTCGGGTGCGCTAGGAATAAATCCTTCTTGTTCAATCTCATCGAGCAAAGGATGACCGACATGGGCAACCGCAATGGAGTGACGTGTAAACCACGCGGGCTCGAAGGGCAAGATGGTCAGAGCTAAATCAACCGATGCTCGAAATCCGGAGACGCGCCAAGGTGCCCATCCCCAATACTGCGGAGCGATGAATTGCACCGTTGGAATTCCGCAGCGCCTGGCGATGTGCGCTAGTGGTACATGCAAGGCGGGGGAGTCGACGCCAATGAATAAGTCCACTTCCCCTGAAGCGAAGGCCTCCGCTGCGGAGCGCACTAACCCGAGGTAAAAGGGCAAGGCCCCGATGATACCGCTGAAACCCATTCGGGCTTCGGAAACGGGATCTCCTAAAATCTCAACTCCCGTAGCTGCGAAGCGCTCTCCGCCCAGCCCGAAAAATTCGGCTGGCGGAGCACCTGCGTCGGCGATCAGTCTTTGCACGGCGAGCACCAAGTTGCAGGCGTGAGTTTCCCCGGAAGCCTCCGCGCAGCTAACAAAGATTCGCAGGGGCCGCTTCGGTAGCTCTGGCAGCTCGCCTTCCGCCACGAAGAGGGGGCCTGTCACAAGGTCTTCGCGAACTTCGTCCTTGCGCTTTTGGCGTCGGATCAAATGGCCTATGGCATGCAGAGGCAGGAGCAGGGCGTTCCAAAGGGCGCGCAGCAACTCGAGGCCTACGAGTCCGCCGACCCATGGCCTCGGTCCGGTGTTTGAGGGGATGTTTATATTTTCGCTGGGCATCGGTGAGTGCGTACCGTATTCAATCGGGGCGTGCGATTCCTTGCCTACTTCTTCCTCGTCTTCGTGACCCTGTCCATTTTCAGGCAAATGCCTGTCTTGGGCGGGATCTTCAGAGTTCCGTTGTTGGGCTTTTTTCTGGCCGCAATTGTCGTGAGCACGGTGTTTGCGCGAGTGGGGGAATACCTGACAAAACGCGCACGATTGCAGAAGGATATCCGCGAGCTGGGCCAAGTCGATACCCCGCGAAGGCGCGGAAAGCTCGGGCGCCTGCTTCTGAATAATGGCCAAGCCGCCAAGGCGATCGAACCTTTGCGTGAGGCCCTTGCTGCGGATCCCGAGAATGTCGACTGGCATTACCGGCTGGGCTCGGCTCTTCTCAAAACCGGGGAGCCGCTGGATGCCTTGCACAGCCTGGAGCGTGCCCTAGAACTGAACGAGGGCTTCGCCTACGGGGGAGTCTTGCTTGAGCTCTCCAATGCGGCTCTTGCGGTTGGAGATGGCGAGCGTGCGCTGCAGTGCTTGGAACGCCACACTGAGTTGCAGGGCGATACGCCCGAAGGAGCCTATCGCACGGGCCTCGCTTTGAAGGCGTTGGGACGTAAGGAGGAAGCCAACGCTGCCTTCCGTGCGACTACATCTCTCATCAAAGAAACGCCAAAATATCAGAAGGCGGATGCCTACTCTTGGGCGCTGCGCGCATTCTGGGCGCGAATTTTCTAAGGCACTTTTCGCGAGAAGGTAAACAGCGAGGCGCCGAGCAGAAGTCCCGTGAGCCCGATCATCAGCGATACGAGACTTCCATCCAACTCCCCACGCTTGATGATCTTCATGAACACCTCGATGTCTACCCAGCGATAGAGCGACCAATGGGTGATGACCTTGATCAGGTAAATCGAGAACTCGAGAGTCGTGAAGAACAATACAGCGAGGGCGATAGCCATCGGTGAATCGAACACGGTCGACAAGAAGAAGGTGAGGCTGTAGCAGAACAAGAGAAACAGCGACTGATGGATTGCGCACAGCATCAGAGGCGCGGCGGAAACTTCTGCATCGACGAAAGTCAAGAGCCACGGGACAGTCAGCGTGGTCAAAAAGACGGGAAGGGTGAGCGCGATGGCTCCCGCAATCCAGCGTTCGAGCAATAAGCGTCGGCGCGAAAAGGGCCGTGCGATCCAAATCTCAAAGGTGCCGCGATGAACCTCTCCAGCAACAGCGCCCGCCGAGAACATCACGGCAGCGGCGGTTCCCAGGGTGTTGCAACCCTTGAAGAAGTGTTGCCCGACCACGTAGGCTTCGATTCCACCCTGGGCCAAGGTGTCGACCATATCCTTCAACATGTCGATCGGCGCCAGGACTTTCAGAGCACCGACGTTTTCCTCAAAGTTGGGCCAGTAGAGTAGAGCTGCCGTCAACATCACTTGCAGCAAGATGTAGTAGGCCAAAGCTGGCAAGAAGTAGGCGCGAAGTGAGCGTTCCATCAGCAGGCATCCTCTCCGTACAACTCGCCGTAGAGATCTTCGAGGGACAGATCGCCGTACTCTACGCGTAGGGGTGGCGGAAGAGAGGGATCGGAGAAGAGCGCTACCAAGACTCGGCGCGGGTCCTCGTCTTCCAAATGCAGAGTTAGCTCTTGGGCGTTTCCATTCACTCTTATGGCTCCGTGTTGCATGGCAAGGGCTTTCAATTTTGCAAGGTCGGCCGTGGGATCCAATCGCAACTGCACCATGCTGCGAGCACGTCCCATGATCGCCTCGGATTTTTCATCCCCGAGCACGCGGCCCGCGCGCATGAATATCATGCGATCGCAGACTCGCTGTACTTCACCCAAGTGGTGGGAGGAAAGCAAAATCGTCGTACCCGCTTGTGCATCTTGGCGCAGCAGGTCGAGCACCAGCCCACGTTTGGCGGGATCCAGGCCCTCGGAGATTTCGTCGAGCAAACGCACGGGAACGCGCGGCCCCATAGCAGCGCAAAAGAGTAATTGGCGCTTCATGCCGTGACTGAATGAATGCACGCGATGGCTTAGGGGCAGGTCAAAATCTCTAGCCATTTTATGAGCCCGTTCGCACGCTTCGCGATCATGGCCAGCGACCAGCCAATTGAGCTGATCCTTGGCACGCATTCTTCCATACAAAGCCAGTTCGCCCGGGGCAAAGGTGCAGCGCTTGCGGATCGCGACTCCGTCACCATGGAGAGCCTGACCAGCGAGCGAGACTTCTCCAGTATCAGCACGCACCAAGCCCACCAGGCAGCGCATCAAGGTACTCTTGCCACTGCCATTGGGACCGAGCAGGCCAGTCACCATCCCAGCTTCTATGTCTAGATCGATCGGTGCCAAGGCCATGTGCTCACCAAAGGAGCGCGATAGCCCACGGATTCGAATGCCCTCGGTGGACTTTGCCTCTGCTTTCTCTTTCTCTTGCATGCGTTTTGCTGCAACTCCTCGCATTCGGGTCGCAGAGGGTGGAGAATAGGCGCTTCAAGATGCAGTGGCAAGTGCGTGAAGTTCTGAAAAGCGATAGCTTTGGTCGAGTTGAAGAACTCGAAAGCGACTCGGGTCTCGCTCTGATTCGGCGTGTGGCTTGCGGTGCTTCGATTCCGGGCTCACGCCTGATTGCGCGCTATTTGATGGGGCGCGAGCGCGCTGCGTTATGTGCTCTCGGCGCGTTAGATGGCGTCCCTCTGCTCAGCGAGTCGGAGGCTGCCATGGAAGCTTCGAGTTCGGGAGGAAGGGCGCCGCTACGCAAGGACGTTTTGGTACGAGAGTGCGTCCTTGGTAAGGCTCTGCACCAAACAGAACTCTTGGCCGAAGATTTCTTTGACCATCTGGATGCTCTGGTGGCAGAGCTCCACGCACTCGGCGTTTGCCACAACGATCTCCACAAGGAGATGAATGTGATGGTGGGCGAGGACCGTTTTCCATACTTGATCGACTTTCAACTGGCGAGCCTTCACCCGCGCCGGGGGAGAGTCTTCGCGTCACGCGTGCAGGACGATCTTCGCCACATTCAGAAACACCGTCGGCGCTACACTCGCGATGGCCGCGGCCCCCTCTCCGCATCAGCCCTACATGGAGTTGGTCATGGCGTGAAACGCCGTGGATTGGCACGCATCTGGCGTCGAACCGGAAAACCGCTCTACAACTTTATCACCCGCCGAATTCTGCGTACCTCGGACGGTGAAGAGCGTCGTCCGAGCACGGGTCCTTGGCCCCGCTGGGTGGAAGCGCGTGGTGAGCGCCCTATTTCGGACTCAATCTAGCCTGGTCCATTCATTGCTCCCTTCGCACAGAGCCCCAAAGCACGGGTTTTCGCCTGGCTTTGGGGCTCTGGCGGGACCTAGTGAAATCTGGCCTTCTCGATGATCAGACGGGTCTTCGATCGGACCAGAATCCCCTGTGTACGGTCAAGGAACGAGCTGAGACTCTTGGCGAATCAACTCATGAATAGAGTGGGCTTGGGCGCCAAATTGGTAAGGTTTGCGCCATGGACATCACAGTCATAGGCGCAGGCGAGGTGGGATTTCACCTGGCCGGTATCCTCTCGCGCGAGGAACACAGGGTTAGCGTAATCGACACGGATCCGGTCAAGTCGCGCCGAATCATGGAATCCCTTGACGTTCAAGTCTTGGTCGGTGACGCCACTGATGCGGATGTTTTGAATCGAGCAGGTGTTTCCAAAGCAGACTTGGTCATCGTCGTCACGGACAACGACAAGGCTAATATGCTGACCAGCGTGTTAGCTCGCAGCTTGGGTGCTAAGCAAATCATCTTGCGCTTGCACGACATCCAGCGCCTCGAAAACTACCACTACTTCTACAAACAGGCCCTGGGTTTCGATGTGGTGCTATCCACGGAGGAGTTCGCTGCTGACGAGATCGTCAACACCGTGCGCGAACACCACGCCCTCGAGGTCGAGTCCTTCGCCGGCGGAAGAATCCAGACGCGTCGCTATCGCTTGGATTCTGGCTCTATGTTGGCTGGGCGTTCACTAGCGGAACTCGACTTGCCCACAGGTGTCTTGATCGGTGCGGTTTCAAGTGGCGAGACGGTCACGATTCCGACTGGCGAATTCGAGTTGTCCGAGAACGATCAAATCTGGGCGATTGGTAAGAGTCACGCATTGGATGCCTTTGAGGTTGGTAACGGTGCGCCACCCTTGCGTCGCCGCAGTGTGGTCATCATGGGGGCGGGCGGTATCGGTCGCGCCGTCACCCGCCGCTTGGAACAGATTCAAGGCATTTCTGTTCGTGTCATCGAGCGCGATAACGTGCGAGCAAAAGCATTTGCCGCGGAGTTCCCTGGCGATGTAATGGTGTTGAACGGGGATGCAACGGATCTCGATCTGCTCAATGAAGAGCGCGTTGGAGATGCCAACATCTTCATCGCAACCTCGAACAACGACGAACAGAACATGGTTGCATGTCTCTTGGTTCACTCGCTTGGAACCGGGCGCACAATAGCCTTGGTCAACAAGCCGTCTTACAGGCAGATCTACGACCTCTTGGGTATCGATCAGGCGATCTCGCCGCGCATCCTATGCGCCAATCGCATCCTGCGTTTCGTGCGCTCGGGCTCAGTCTCGGCGATCAACGTATTGGGCGAAGGCAAAGCGGAAGTGATCGAAGTCGAGGTCCACTTGCCCGGCAAGAAAACCAGTGCCAAGGTTAAGTCGCTCAACTTGCCGGCCGGTGCCGTGATCGGCGCCTTGGTGCACGGCGACGAGGCCTGCGTTCCGCACGGAGACACTGTGGTAGAAGAAGGTGACCATGTGATTGTCTTTACCCTGCCGGAGACTGTTGAGAAAGTGATTGAAGCCTTCGTTTCCAGCCGGGAGGGCTGAGCTACCTTGAATTTCAACGCTGTTGCTTGGCTTCTTGGTTGTGTCAGCCTGATCATTGCGGCTTTCTTGCTCGTGCCTGCGGTGATTGCTTTTGGGTACGGCGAGTCAGGCGGAGTGAGTGCATTCCTGCTCTCTGCCCTTGTCTCGGCGGCCGTCGGCGGCCTGTTGGTTTGGTGGAACCGTGGGAGTCGGCTGGGACCAGATGGCCGACCGGATTACTTCCGCCGCGAGGGCTTGGCTGTCGTCGGTCTCTCGTGGATCGTGGCAGGCGTCTTGGGCGCCTTGCCGTACCTCTTCTCTGGGCTTGTTTCCTCTCCTATCGACGCCGTTTTCGAGGCTGTCTCGGGTTTCACAACGACTGGATCGACGATCCTGCCCGCAGAAGACATCGACCTATTTCACGGTTCGATGAAAGCCGTCGGTTTTTGGCGATCATTCACTCACTGGCTCGGCGGCTTCGGAATTGTGATGGTCTTCGTGGTGCTCTTTCCGACGGGCGGACGTAGCCTCTTCCGTTCAGAGATTCCCGGCATTGCACGCGAGGCGGGCCACAAGCGCGTGCGTGACAGCGCTATGACCCTGTTGCGCATCTACGTCGGATTGAGCGTTGTGGAGTGCATCGCGCTATTCCTGTCAGGTATGTCAGTCTTCGATGCCACCATCCATACCTTTGGCACGATTGCAACCGGTGGCTTCTCCAACTACTCAGACAGCGTCGCCCACTTTGCTTCCTTCAAGGCGGAGCTGATTATCGGTGTCTTCATGTTTCTGGCGGGCATCAATTTTGCCTACTACGACATTGCCTTGCGCAGCGGATTCAAGAAGGGCTGGTTGGCTGTAGCCTCTTCCACCGAAGCTAGGGTCTACGTGCTCTTGACCTTCGGCTCGACCTTCTTGATCGCCACCGTCCTTTGGTTTTGGGGTGGTAGCAACGGCGAACTCGACAGTGTTCTTCCGGACTATCGACAGTACGGCCAAGCGACTCGCGATTCCTTTTTCCAGGTCGTATGCCTTGTGACCAGCACAGGCTTTGGCACTGCGAACTTCGACGCTTGGCCGCAGGTGTGCAGGATCTTGCTGATGATGTTGGCGGTCATCGGCGCCTGCGCCGGATCGACGGGCGGTGGAATGAAGGTGATTCGCTTCATTATCGTTGCCAAGGCCGCTCTGCGCGGCGTGCGCCAATTCATTAGGCCGCGAGCGATTCACGATGTGCGTGTAGATGGCGTTGCTTTGGATGATTCGGTGGTCTCATCGATCACCGGCTACTTCGCGTTATGGGTCCTGATCTTCATCGGCGGCACCGTGTTCCTTGCAACCTTCGGAATTGATCTCGAGAGTGCCTCGACAGCCGTGGTTGCTACCTTGAACAACATTGGGCCGGGCCTTGGCGTAGTCGGTCCGACCATGAACTTTGCGGAGATGCCAGAACTGGTCAAGGTGGTCTTGACGGTGTTCATGATTCTCGGGCGGCTTGAGTTCTACGCGGTCGTTGCACTCTTTGTTCCGGGGTTCTGGCGAACCTAGTGCTGTTCATCTGCAGGTTGTGAAGCTCGCGTGTAAGGCGCAGGTGAACGGCGACGTATGCTGCTCAAAGCATTGATCCTTGAAATTCCAGACTTGGCCGCTCGCAGAGCTATAGCACGTCGTCGCGATAGATCATCGGGCGGCGCCGCAGGTAGTGGCGCCGCAGGGTTACCAATTTCCAAAGCACGTCGGGGCCAGCGATTGTGGCGTACTCCCTGATCCCTTCATCTGTGGAGAGTCGCAGGCGTCCGGAGACAAGACCGAGCAATTGCAGACGATCTGGATCATCGCCCAAGTAACGGAAGACGCCGGCTCCAATTTGATCATCACGACCCTCCATTTCAGGGGGGAGTTCCATCATGAGGCCCATGACCCTCGGGTCACTTTTCAGCCTTGAGATCCAGAGCCAAGATCCATCTTCGTTGCGTCCCATCACTGCCACGTCTGAACCCGGAGGCGGATCCACGAAGAGCATCGGTACCGCCGGTAGCATGATCTCCGTTTCCGCCGTGTAGAGAATGCTGTTTTCGATCGGCTCGATAGTGCTGTCTTCGATTGAGGGTCCATCGCCGAACCAGGCGGTGACCTCGATCTCGCCCGTCTGAGCGGTGCGACCCAGGAACACGATTCCGTAGTCTGTCGTTACGCCAAGCTCCACGCCGCCGGACGTCTTAATCTGGACAATGGGGTCGACAAAATTGCGGGTTCCGCTACAACTGGCGAGGACGGATATGAAGAAGAGTAGGTAGCGCATGCGGCACTCGGGGGGCTGGAATCGGAGAGTCACGTGTTGTGTGGGCTATTGGAACTGTTCGTACCAATGCTTGTAAGCGTCGTTGTCTGGATCAAGTTCCATGGCTAGACCAGCTTGGCTTTTGGCCTCCTCGTTGTCGAAGGTCTGATCGCTCTTTCCTCTTTGGAAGCTCGCGCTGCCCATGCTGGCTAGTCCAACTTTGAGTTGGGAGAGTCTATAGCGAATGTTGGCGTTCAATGGGGCCCTTTGGGCGGCGGTTTCCAAGTCCTCGATGGCCTCCTTCATATTCCCGGTGAAAGCCTTGGAGAGCCCGCGTGAAGACCAGGCGCGCGGGTCCGTGATTCCTTGTTCGATGGCCGAATCTAGATCCTCGATGGCCTCAGTAAATTCTCCACGGCGGGTGCGATTCAGACCGCGTTTCAAAAGGGCTGGGCCGCTATCGATTGGGATCGATGCGATGTAGGCCTTCCAATCGTGTTCGAGTTTTTCCAAGTCGTCGTACTTGATGGCCTTCATCAGGAGGTCGCGAATGTCCGCTGCGGATACGCGCTTCTCAGTTCCCGTTGGACCGGGGCCAGGCTTGGAGGTGAAGGGGATACCCTTCTTCAAGGTGTAAATATCCTTGAAGCACTTGGTGAAAGCTTTGGCGTGTTTACCGTCTTCGACGTTGAAGAGGAAGTAGACGAATGACCAACCGTGGGCGTAGTGGAACCCGGTGAAGTTAGCGCGTTTGATGAAGAAGAGCTTTTTTAGCTTGGTATCGTTCTCGGCTCGAATCGCTTCTTGGACTGTGAGGATTCGGTCGGTTTGCAACTCACCTGGTTCAATCACGATCTTACCGCGCTTGTCTCGCGCGATACTGGAGGAACCAAAGTAATCGGCCATGGCTTCGTTGAGCCAAATCTGAGCGCCGTACTGCTGGTCGATCAAGAAGGTCAGAAGGTGCGTGCATTCATGCAACGCGACCCATTCGCTGCGGGCAGGTTCTTCGTAGTCGTGGAAGAAGTTGAGTGTGTTGTCGTAGGACCAGAAGTAGCCCAAAGTTGAGGGACCGACATCAGATGCGGAGAAGTCCTGGAACTCCTTACGCGACTTGTAGATGTTGACCGTCATCTTGATACGGCGGTAAGAGGGTGTCGGCTTGATACCGACGCGGTTGTCCATCAACTTGTAGTAAGCCTCAAGCAGGTCTCCGTAGTACTGGAGTAGCTCCTCGGAAGTATTGCTCTTGACCAGGAAATGTTTGGTTTCCAAGGTCCAGCAGTTTTCCCAATCCGAATGGGCGGCAAGATTATCCGTGCGCTTCTTGGACTCGAGGAAGGCCTTCTTGAGCTCCGTTTCGTAGCGTGGCTTGCTCATCCACTTGCCGTTGTGGCGAACAAAGCCCTTGGCGAGTTTCTCGCGTTCATCGTCGTTCTGCGGAACGTAGTCGGACATATCGCCTTCGATTTCAACGGAGGCAATTCCTGCGTCAGGACCTGCGAAGAATTCGCCATGCTCAAAGGTCAGGCGGTAACCGTCTTCCTCTGCCCGAGCCTTGACCAGGCTGATGATGCGTCCATCCTCCGTGATCAGGCGGTCCGCGCCGGCACTAGGGGAAATGAAAAGGATCATTCCCAGGGTGGCGCATAGCCAAGAGGCCGTAGAGTTACTTGCTGTTCTTCTCAAGGGATGACTGGGTGAACGACTGTACGATTGAGCTACTGAACCTAAATACTGTGCCGAGGGCTCGCCCTTGGTTGAAATAGCTTCAATGGTTTCGTGTTACGAGATATTGACACAGAAGCGGGCAGAATGGCAGGCCAGTACAAACCGCGTGCTCCCGAGAGCGTAGCTCAGCCGTAATCCTTCACCGTTCTTGCCAGGTTTGGTCTCCATGCGCATGTCAAAACTGATCCCCGCTCTTTCCGCATTCGTAGTTCTGGCCGGCCTTGGTTGGTATTCCTTGCAGAACTCCGAATCTGTCACGGGCGATGGCGGAGCTCTTACACAGGAGCTGGAGTCGACGCAAGCTGAGTGGGAGCCGGAGAAGAGTCTATTGCCCAAAGCTGCCTCGAAGACTGAGGAGCGACTGATTGCAGATGTGGCGCTGGAGAAAACTCCACAGAAGACGGCCGCCGCTTCCACAGAACGAGTTGAGCGCACAGTTACGGGCAGAGTGGTCGATGAGTTCGGAACGGCTATCGCCGACGCGGAGATCTTCATCGCTGCTAACTCGAAGTTTACGCCGCCCAACATCGACGTCAACGCTTCCCGTGCGCAGTTCCTGCAGATCGAATCGACTCGCACAGATACTGGCGGAGAATTCACCTTCACGTCCTCTCTGCGTGGCGAGCTGCGAGTTGCCGCGCGCTCTCCAGGCTATGCGCCGATGCGCGCCGATCGTCTGGCTAAAGGCGGAGATGTAGCCCGTCTCGATGACCTGGTCATGGAGAGCAGCGCGCTGCTCTCCGGGCATGTGGTCGATGGCGCAGGCAACGGTGTGGAAGGCGTTTCAATCAGCTCGATTGCAGTCAAGGGCGGTGGGCTATTGTTGCGCATGGACGGACCTCAAGGCGATCAGCTGGCAGTCTCCGATCTCGGCGGGGCATTCCAAGTGGATCAACTGCTCGCCGGGCCATTTCGGTTGAGTTTGGTAAGTGAAGATCACCCGACGCTGGTGGTCGACGGAAATGTTGAACGTCCCGGCCAGCAGCTTTCTGGATTGCACTACGTACTGCCTGACGGCTTGACAATTTCGGGGCGAGTCTTGGGAATGGAAGCCGGAGATCCGCAGGAGCTTGTCGTGCGCGCTGTCCTGAGTGGCGAGGGCACTTTCGCAAACGAGGCGGGTATCCGTGGGACGCGCTTGGCGAAGATCGCTGCGGACGGCTCCTTTCAATTGCGCGGTTTGAGCGCAGGAACCCAGCGCTTGAATCTGATCAACTCCGATGGGGACTTTGCTGGCTTCGCAGCTCCCCAGTCTTCCGCAGTCTTTGCAGAGGCTGGGGACACGGGTGTTGAACTTGTCCTGAGTCCGCCCGGGGGCCTTAGCTTTCGCGTCCTCGACGACGAAACTGGCGAGCCCGTTACCAGTTTCGCTGCCGACGCAAGGCGCTCGATTCTCGGCGATATGCTACTAGGCCGGATGGAGGTAGAAGACCATTCCGATGGTCGTATGACCCTCGAAGATGTCGCGATTGGATCGAAAGGCATGAGCATGATGCTGAGGATTACGGCTTCCGGCTACGAACCCTTCAAACTTCTCGATTTACCTATGGAGGCAGGAAGCGTGGTGGACCTTGGAGACTTGCGCTTGATTCCTGTGCCAATGATTTCTGTCATCGTCTATGACGACATGAGCGGGGATCCGATCGAAGGAGCGCGGGTCAGTCTGAGCGAAGCGGCTTCCGCTGCTCCGTCAAGAGGTACGAGAAGGTATTCGTTCACAGCTGACGTGCGTGGCGATGATTCTTCAGATGTGGTGCCCAGCGCCTTCAATAGCTCCTCTGGTTCGGTACTCACGGATGAGAACGGTCTAGCTGAAATCGCTAGTATGCCCGGCAAGCTGTGCCAGCTCAGCGTGACCCATCGCGGTCATGCAAAACACACGGGCGAGCCTGTCAAGCTACCGGTTGTCGGCGGGCGAGAATTCGAAGTGGTCATGCTACAAGGCGGCACGGTCATTGTGCTCGTTGAAGATTCCGACGGCAATCCGAAGAATGGCGTGCTGATTTCGGGCAACTTGATCGGTGAAGTGGAGCCGGGCTTCGATCCAAGTGCTTCCCACACAAGCGATGAAGAAGGCCTTGTGACCTTTTCGAACCTACCGGCCGGCACCCACAGTTTTAAGATCAACAAGAGTGGCAACGGAACTTTCACCAACGGCGGTAGCATGTTCGTCGTGATGAGCGACGGTGGCGATGACGATGAAGGCCAAGGCCAAGAAGTCGTTGTCTCGGAAGGTTCCATGGACGAAATCACGATTCGAACGATGCCCGAAGGCGAGATCCGCGGAGTTATCTCTGAAGGCGGCGACCCCTTGGCTGGCGCGACGATCAAGATCGAAGAGAAGTCCAAGGCCAGCTCGGGAAGGATGCGAGGACTCCCTGGCATGGGCGGCGGCCAAGAAGTCATGACCGACGGAAAGGGCAACTACGATAAAGCCGGACTTGAGAGCGGTGATTACGTCATGACGATCACTCACCAGACACGTTCAATGCCTTACAGCCTCGACATTTCGATCCGGGAAGGAACAAACTCAGAAGACATCGACTTGCCCGTCTCAATCGTTGAAGGCCGCTTGACTGACGCTGAGGGTAAACCCGCAGTCGATGTTGCGGTGACTCCGAAGGCTTACACAGGGGCGGGGAGTAACCCAGAAAACTATAGTTTTCGCATGGTCATGGCGGACACCAGCGGTGGAGTATCCATGTCTTTCGGCGGAGATTCTAACGACCGCGTTCGCACGGATGAGTACGGGCACTACAGCCTTCGCGGTGTGGATGCCGACAAGAAGTTGGTCATTGAGGCCACATCGGATGACTTTCAGAAAGCGCAGTCAGAGCCCTTCGAGGTCGGGCCCGATCAAACTCTTCGTGGCGTTGATATCGATGTCTTCGAGGCTGGAAGCGTGGCGGTCACCGTGTTGGGCAAAGACGGAAACCCTGCGGGATTCAGCGTCCTGAGTGGGCGCTACAAGGGCGAGGCTGACCCCATGCCGGATCCGGCTTCAGGTTTTGCCGCCCAGGACGGAATGGCCAAGCTGACGGGGCTGCGCCCGGGGACGTGGATTGTGACCGCTCAGAAACTCTCCTTAGGGGAGGGTCCGGGAGGAAACCGCAGCGCTCCTGAGGAGTCAGACTCCGTTGAAGTCCGTGTAATCGCCGGAGAAACGGTCGAGGCCTTCGTCGAATTCTGATTGGGGTGACCCTGCACAGCCAGATTCCAGGAACTGGGGTAGCATGGATGCCGGTCGAAAGGTGGCAATTCAGTCCTGCCACTTGATTGCCGGCGAGAGGAAGACGAGATTGATCGTCAACCATGACATCTATGCGCAGCCTAGCACTACCCGCCTTCATTGTTGTTCTCCTCGGAGGACTCTGGTTCTGCTCTAGCATACTTGATGGTCTGAACGCCGACAGCGATCTCCTCGGTGGTGATGAAGTGTTTGCCGGGGGCGCAGGCAACGCGGGCGCGCTTGTCCCTCTTGGTGGGCTGAGCGGCTTGGACACGACCAGCCGGCGCGAGGTGATTCAAGTTAAGTCCCTCGAAGAGCGAGAGGCGGAAGAAGCCGCCCTCTTGGAAGAGGAAATCGAAGGCACTCGTTTACGTGGCACGGTGTCCAAGGCGGGCGGAATTCCGGTTGCGGGCGCGACGATCTATGTACGCAAGTCACAGAATTGGCTCGAGTTACCCGCTGACTTAGAGGTCGTCGATTCACTGTCCGGTTCACTGAGTCCGCGCTATGAAGCGCAGACGAACGAAGAAGGGGAGTTCATTCTCTATGACGTTCCCGCTAGCAAGTACAGCCTGAGCATTCGATCAGAAGGCAGCGCTCCGCTCATTCGTTCGGGGCTCGCTGTCCCAGAGCACGAAGACTTCGATCTCGGCGGATTCAGGCTTGAGCTTGGCATTCGCCTCGCCGGTCGAGTGATGGGCTCCGACGGCAAGGGCGCGGAAGGCGTACAGGTTCTATGCGCAGTTTCCCCAGAGTCGGGTTCAACACGACTCGACCTACCGGGCCGAGGAATTCCGCTCACCGAGACTGACATAGAGGGGCGCTTCGAAGTCGATTGCTTGGCCCCTGGAGCTTGGCATCTCATCTTCGACGCACCGGGTTATCGCGTGCAGGAAAAGATGGGCAACACAAGTCCCGCGGGTAGCGTCGATTATGGACTCTTAATTCTGCTCGACGAAGGCCTCGTGATTCGTGGCAAGGTGGTGGGGATGGACCCCATTGCCGAGGGACCTCTACGAGTAACGGCGCGGCGCAGTGACGATCAGCCATCGGGAGCGGCGGATGACATTACTGGAGCCGAAAAGTATCGCCCTCGCACAGCAGACGTCTTGGCAGACGGCGGATTTGAAGTTCGCGGCTTGGCGCCGGGCATGCAGTACATGTTGCGACTTAGCCGCGAGGCAAAGCCAACAGCAGAGCAAGTGCCGGGGAGTCCTCTGCCTTGGAAGCAGATTCGTGGAGTGGAAGAAGTCGAAGAGATGGCTGGCGGACCGCCGGTGGAATTTAAGTACCGCGAAGAAGCGAGAGTCTTGATGTCGGTCAAGAGCGCCAAGTCATCCAAAGCAATCGAGAGTTTGCTAGTCAGTGTGACTGGCAAGGGACTCAGCGGTGGTGGAGTGTTGAAAGACGAAGCGGACGAGTATTGCCTAACTTTCCCGCAGGGAGCCGTTGCTTACGAAAACCTCCTGCCCGCGGAACTTGGCAGCGAGATCACCGTTCGTGTCCGTTCTGAGGGCTATCAGGACTTTGAGAAGAAGGGCCTCATGCTGCGGCCCGGCGAGATTCTTGACCTGGGCGACTGCGAACTCGATCCAGCGCCCAAGGGCAGCGTGCGCGTCGTTGACGACGAAACGGACGAGCCGATTGATGGTGCACTCGTACGTTGTTCGAAGTCCGCTGACTCAAAGACTCTGGAAGCCTTCAAGGGTCATAGTGGCTCCAAGCCTTTGACGATGAAAGAGGTACGTGAGGGCCGCTCCGACTCCAAGGGGCTCGCTAAGTTGACCCTCTGGGATGGCAGCATCTGCATCTGCACAGCCGTTGCGGAAGGCTACCAGCCGGCAGAGCCGGTTAGCTTGGTGCCACCCTTCGATGACATCGAGGAGATACGCCTAACGCGCGGTGGAACGATCACGGTCAGGGTGGTTGATGAAAAGGGTGGGCCTGTGGCTGGCATGTACGTTGAGCACAAGTTGGACGGCAAGGCTCTCGATCGCAATCACGCTTGGGATACCAACTCAAGCCAGAAGAACAAGACGGGCGAAGCCGGCGAGGTTGTTTTTTCCAACTTGGCCAAGGGCAAACACTCCTTCACCGTCATGGAAAAACTCAGCATGTGGGGCCAAGGCGGCGAGAGCGCCGGCTATGACGCCAAGGGAGACATCTACCTTGACGACGGCGAGAGTAAGGAGCTCGAACTGAGTGTCAATGCACGTGGCGGATTGCGCGCCACCATCTTGGAAGCCGGGCAACCCTTGGCCGGTGCTCTTGTCAAACTCGTGCCGGTTGATACAGATCCAAACCGCAACAACTGGTTCTTCGGCGGGGGCAATCAAGACCCCCGGAGCAAAGTTTCAGATCACGCAGGCGTGGCCGACTTCACTGGCATCAAGGTCGGAGCCTACTTCTTGAAGGTCTCGCACCCCGAAAGGCGGATGGTCGTTCTGGAGGAGGTGCGCATCAGCGAATCCTCAGGCGACATCACGATTGAGGTGGGCCTCGCCATCGTCGAGGGCACCGTCACAGATCTCGATGGCAATCCTCTCGAAGGTGTCTCGATCACTGTCACTGAGAAGGAATCCCGCAATCGCAACAACGATATGAACGACTATCGAGTGCGAATTGTTGAGGGCGAGGACGGCGACACGGACATGAACTTTGACCAACTGAAGAAGTGGGCGATCTACACAGATCGTGATGGTCACTACATCTTGCGCGGTTTGACACCCGGTCGTGTTCTGCTCATTAGGGCAAGCCACACCTATGTGATGGGAAGTTCCAACGAAGTTCATGCGCTTGGTAGCGATGAGTATCTCGCTCCCCTGGACTTCAAGTTAGAACGAGCGGGAGTCTTGCGAATTGATACTCCTGGAATATCGCGCAAAGACCGTGGCAAGTATCGTGTCAGTATCGCGCGCATCGAGGGCGGAGAAGAAGTCGATGGGCGCAGCTCGCGACTTCGCTCGTGGCGTTCTTATGTTACCTTGAGTTCATTGCAGGCTGGCACATGGAAAGTAAGCCTGCGTCTCGATGGAAAAGAGGAGATCTTGGTCGAACGTGAGGTCCAAATTCGCCTCAATGAAACCACCCAAGAGACTCTGTACTTATAAGCCTCAGGCCCGCTACGACCACGCCTACACAAGTGACCCAAGACCGCAGCTACGACGCCCTTCTGGTAGACCTCGACGGAACCCTGCTCGACGATCAAGGACAGATTCGTCCACGTAACGTTGATGCATTGCACGCCTTGGAGAATGCCGGGGTTCACGTGATGATCGCGACAGGTCGCTCTTCCGTGGCGACCTTGCCAGTGGTCACCGCTCTCGACTTGCACACTCCAATGCTCGTCTTCAACGGGGCTGGAATCTACTGCCCGCAGGAGAAGCGCCTGATCGAAGAGCGCATTCTTTCCAACCGGGTCATGCAGCGTGCTTACGACCATGCCCTTCTGCGTGGCTACTTGGTCGTCGCGCAGCAGGCGAATGCAAAATTCGCCCTAGCTCCTCGCGATGCGGCGGAAGAGCAGGCCTTGGGATTCTTCCATGGGCTGGAAACCGTCGAGTTTGCGGGCCTGCCACGCGAATATGTGATTCGGTTGATTTTCTACTCGAACAACTTCGAGGACTCCGCTGACTTCCGTTCGGAACTGACGGATGTCCTGGTAGACCCATTGTTCCTAACAGACTTTCCGCTCAATCTGCTCGTGAGCCTGCGATCGTCGCCGCTGAAGGTGGTCGACGTACACCCGCCATCGCGAGGCAAGGCAGAGGGCTTGCGATTCTTGAAAGAAGTCTATGGTGTCCCAGCGGAGCGAACCGTGGCCATCGGTGATGCAAGTAACGACATTCAAATGTTGCAAGCAGCTGGACTCGGTGTTGCCATGCAAGCTGCGGGTGCAGCGACGAAGGCACAGGCGGATCGCATCATCGGCGACAACAATACCGACACCATTGCGGACTTGGTCAGCGAACTCTTTGGCGTGAAGTTCTAGATCCGTAGCAGGATCCTCTTCCAGCTTACTCCGGCTTTTTGGACTTGTCCGAGTCCTTAGCCTTCGGCTTGCTTTCTTTCTTTGCACCCTCGGAACCCGAAGAGCTTTCAGTTGCCTTCGAATCAGCCTTAGCGGCTTTTTGATAGGAGTCTGAGCGGTAGTCGGTTTCGTAGAAACCGCTGCCCTTGAACAAGATTCCAGCGCCCGTGCCGAATTGACGTTCAAGTTTGAGTTTGCCGCAGGCTGGGCACTTGCGTTTGTGCGCCTCGCTCATCGACTGGAACATTTCGTGCTTGGCTCCGCAAGCTTTGCAGATGTAGTCGTAGTGGGGCATGGCTTTACGACTCCTGCTCTTCGGTGGGCTCTGCATCCTCTGCAGATGCGGGCTCAGCTGCAACCTTGACGTGCGCGTGGCGCAAGACATCCTTACCGACCATGTAGCCGCGGCGCACGGTTCCGACAATCGTGCCGGGCTCGAACTCTGTACCTTCGACCATCTCAATGGCTTCGTGGCAATTTGGATCGAAGCTTCCGCTTGAGTCGATGGGTTCGATTTCGTGCTGAGTCAGTAGCTGTGACATATGGTCACGCGTCATTTGCACGCCCATCAAGAGGTTCTTGGCCTCCTGGCTCTCGACGTTCGACAGGAGTGCCATGTCGAGGTAATCAAGTACCGTCAACAGCTCGGCGAACAACTCGCGGCGTGTACTCTTGACGGCAGCGTCGATGACTTGGATTTGGCGCCTACGGTGGTTCTGGAAGTCAGCTTGGGAGCGTCGCCAGTTTTCGTAGTACTCGTCGCGCTCTCGTTGCACGACTTCCTCGGGTGTCAGTTTCTCTTCCGGCTCTTCGACAATTTCAGCTTCGGGGAGTTCTGCTTCGTCGGGCTCGGGAAGGTCTTGTTCTGTTTTCGCGTTCATGACTATTAGCTGAAGTAGTTAGCGATTTTCTCGAAGAAGGAGACGTTGCCGGATTGTTCCTCTTCGATCTCGCCGAACTCGCGCAGTAGTTCCTTCTGGCGGTCGTTGATTTTGGTTGGGACCTCGATGAAGACGCGGACCAAAAGGTCGCCAGTTCCGGGAGCGTCCATGTTGGGTAGACCTTGGCCGCGAAGGCGCAATACCTTGCCGGTCTGAGTACCTGCCGGAATCGTCATCTCAACACGTCCATCGAGTGTCGGGATTTCGACCTTCTCGCCCAGGGCCAGAGTTGTGAAGGAGCAGGGCACCTCGGTCATCAAGTCGGGACCGGAGCGCTGGAAAATCTTGTGCTGCTTTTCGCGGATGACGCAGTAGAGATCGCCACGAGGCGCGTTCTTCTCGCCCACATCGCCCTCCCCGGTGATGCGCAATTGAACGCCTTCTTCAAGACCCACAGGAATGCGGATCTCCACCTCGTTCTTCTCTTGGCTCTTGCCAGCGCCGTGACAGCTATTGCAGGGCTTGTCTATCTTTTGGCCAGCGCCGCGACAGGTCGGGCAAGTTGCGGCCATGGTGAAGAAGCCCTGGTTGCGCTGTACTTGGCCGCGACCTGCGCAGGTGTTGCAGGTGACTTTTTCTGAGCCATCCTCTCCGCCAGAGCCTTTGCATGGTTTGCAGTACTCGAAGCGTTTGAGGGCGACCGTGCGGGTGACGCCCGTGGAAATCTCTTCGAGGGTCAGATCAAGGACGATGCGCAGGTCGCGCCCGGGCGCTGGTCCGCGCCGCGATTGGCTGCGGCGTCCGCCACCGCCGCCGCCACCACCGCTGAACATGTCGCCGAAGGCCGAGAAGACGTCCTCCATCGTGGAGAATCGTTGCCCTTGGTAGCCTCCGCCTTGTGCAAAGGCTTGGTGGCCGAACTGATTGTACTGGGCACGTTTTTCTTCGTTGCCGAGCACATCATAGGCCTCCGCCGCTTCCTTGAACTTGCTCTCTGCAGTGTCGTCGTCCGGATTGCGGTCCGGGTGATGCTGCATGGCAAGCTTCCGATAGGAGCGCTTGATGTCCGCTTGGCTTGCATCGCGTGCGACACCAAGGACTTCGTAGAAATCGCGCTTATCACTCATCGGGGTATTCGGTCGGGTCTCTAGGCAGAGTTGCGAAAAGGCGTCCCAGAAGGCATAGGCCAGCGGGGACGCCTGTGTGGTGGAAGCGGTGCGTTAGGAAATGCTGCCGCCAATCTGGTTGTCGGAATCTTTGAGCTCTGTGACCATCGTGTCGGTGGTCAAGAGTAGTCCCGAGATCGAAGCTGCGTTTTGCAAAGCAGCACGAACAACCTTAGTGGGATCGATGATGCCTGATTTCATCATGTCGACGTGTTTCCCGGTCAAAGCGTTGAAGCCCTTGGCCTTCGGAGACTGGCGAACGATCTCTGCGATGACAGAGCCGTCGAAGCCTGCGTTCTGAGCCAACTGGCGCAAGGGTGCGGAGAGCACGCGGCCGATGATCTCGCCACCGAAACGTTCCTCGCCCTTGTACTTGACATTGGCAACAGCTTCTTCGGCACGCAAGAGCGCGACGCCGCCACCGGGGACGATGCCTTCTTGGATGGCTGCACGGGTCGCGTTCAGGGCGTCCTCAAGCAGGTCCTTCATGGCCTTCATCTCGGCTTCGGTCTTGCCGCCACAGCGGACGACTGCTACGCCACCAGAAAGCTTGGCGAGGCGCTCTTCGAGCTTCTCGCGGTCGTAGTCTGAGTTGGTGTTCTCGATCTGAACACCGATCTGCTTGCAACGATCCTTGATCGACTTGGCAGAGCCGCCGCCTTCGATGATGGTGGTGGCATCCTTTGTGACGCGCACGCGCTTAGCCGTACCGAAATGGTCGGGCGTGACGTTCTCGAGCGTAAGGCCCAGCTCTTCGCTGATTGCCGTTCCGCCGGTCAGCGCGGCGATGTCGCCGAGGTAGGCCTTGCGACGCTCGCCAAAGCCCGGTGCCTTGACGGCGCAGACGTTGAGGATGCCTTTCAGCTTGTTGATGACGAGCGCAGCGAGAGCTTCGCCGTCGATGTCTTCAGCGATGATGAGCAGCGGGCGGCCCGTTTGAGCTGCACCTTCAAGTACGGGCAAGAACTCGCGCACGTTGCTGATCTTCTTGTTGTAGATGAAGATCAACGGGTCAACTAGCTCGCACTCGAGCTTGCCAAGGTCCGTAGCGAAGTAGGGGGAGAGGTAGCCCTTGTCGAACTCCATGCCCTCGACGACCTTGAGCTCGGTCTCGGTACCGGAAGCTTCCTCAATCGTGATTACACCAGCATCACCCACGCGCTCGAAAGCCTCGGCGAGCAGTTCGCCAATTTCAGGGTTGTTGTTGGCGGAGATCGTACCGACGCTGGCCTTTTCGGCACGCGTGCGAACTTTGCGGGACAGGGTCTCGAGGGAATCGACAGCTGCAACAACAGCCTTGTCGATACCAGAGCGCAGAGCGATGGTGTTGACGCCGGTGGTGAGGTACTTCAAACCTTCTGTGAAGATCGCTTCAGCCAAGACCGTTGCGGTCGTGGTTCCGTCGCCAGCGACGTCGTTGGTCTTGTTGGCAACTTCGTTCACGAGCTTGGCGCCCATGTTTTCGAAGGGATCAGCAAGGTCGATTTCCTTGGAAACCGAGACGCCGTCTTTCGTCACCGAAGGTGTACCGAAGGACTTCTGGAGGATGACATTTCGGCCGGCGGGGCCGAGGGTGACCTTGACGGTCTTCGCGAGCTTCTCGATGCCTGTGCGCATTTTTTGGCGCGCTGCATCGTCAAACATGATTTGCTTGGCCATGGGAGTGTTCTCTTTACTTGTTGTTTGTTGGTGTACTTTTGTTGATTGAAAGGGGGTGATGCGCGCCTGGGCTTAGAAGCCCATGCCGGGCATTCCTCCGCCCATTCCACCCATTCCGCCGCCCATGCCGCCCATTCCGTCCATGCCATCCATCTCGCCCATCC
>JBLIOI010000032.1:0-39350 GCA_047639675.1 Planctomycetota bacterium
AGTTTCAGCCAAGTAGTCCAACTCCGATCCGAAGACTGGGCCTTCATCACGATCGTGCTCATGGTGATTCAAGGCCCAGCGATCCTGGCCATGATCCTGCTGGGGATCGTCTTGGGTCGAAGAAAGCAGTTCGCAGATCCGAACAGCCAAAGGCCTATGATGCATAGGCTTCTTCGAATCGCCGGTGGAATCGGCCTGATCGGAAGCGCCCTTGGTGGCGCACTGCAAGTGCAAGGGGCCTCTGTCGAGACACTTGGATTCGCTATTAGCTTTCTCTTTGCGCCATTCCTTACGGCAGCCTACATCGCCGCACTTGGGCTGTTGCTCGGATCCCACCCGCAGCGCATCGCACGTCCACTTGAACTTGGAGGACGAATGTCGCTGAGCGTCTACCTGCTCGAGTCAATCATCGCTACAAGCCTGGCCTACGGATATGGGGCGGGCATGTTTGGAACGGTGGGCCCGCTAGCGGGCGTCGGCTTAGCCGTGGTCATTTGGGCCTGCCTCATGGGCTTCGCCGTATGGTGGATGAAGCACTCACGGTTCGGACCTTTTGAGTGGTTGCTTCGTTCAGTGACTTACGGGAAGGCGCAGTCCATTCGACTCTGAACCAGGCACGATAAGTAGCAAGCGCTGTACCAACCCCAACCGGCTCCAGCGATCACCATCAGGATCGTTCCACCTATTTGCAGCACCCGGAAGGAGCAATTGCGCTAGGCCGAGTAAGCGTTTGTAGCTTCCGCAAACTCCTTCTCGGCGACGGCGCGAATCTGGGCTAAGAGCGACGGATCATCGGTATCCGCAAAGAGGTAGAACTTCCACAAATTGCGGTAAGAACGTTCTAAGTCCGCCAGGCGCGGAATGTGCTCCGAGAAGTGAGAAAGGGGCTTCAGCTCCTCTTCGCCGGGCCAGCGCACATGGGTTCGCGCCTCTTTCAGCTGCATGCGTTGGGCGGGGCAATAGACCATTAGCTTTACCGCCTGGCCCGTCCCTAAGCGCACCATATCCGCGATCCGCCCTTCGACTTCGTGGCGATTCTTGGCGCCGCCTTCGGCAAAAAAGCGCTTCACCAAGGCCTCTTGAACGTCTTGGTTTTCATAGCGCGGGAAGACGCAAGCACGCTTGTACAACTTGCGCGTACGTACACGCTTCAACAATTCTTGCACTTCATCGCGCAAGCCAGGCTCTGCCTTCTCCACCGAGTTATCGAGCAAGTCGAGGATCGAGCTATCCGTCGAGTCGTAGAACTGCTCCTCCTTCACATGTCCGCCTCGCAACGCGAGTTCCACAGCGCGCGCGATCATCGCACCGGACGCGACCTTGGCGTGGTGATAGTAAACGCGCTCTGAGAAGTAATAGCGCGCTTCAAGCATGCGTACCATCTCGCTCAGAATGTCTTCGCGCAACAGATCGTGCTTGCAAAGATCAATGAACAGATTGCCGCTAGCGCGATCGATCTTGAAGTAGCTGGTCACGCGCGGGTCCACCTGTAGGTGCAGCCCAGTGAAGTAAGCGTCGCGCTTCAAGTAATCGAGGATGTCGGAGCAAATGGTCCCAGAGATGATTTGCCACCAATAGTTCGGAATGCTGCGCGACCCATCACTGCGGCCCTTGGACAAGATCGACATGACCTCTTCACGCACCCCAAGCTCTGCCAGTCGCGCGCCGATTTCACGCGCAGGATTGAACATCAGATCGAAGCGATAGCTGGAGTCATGACGCCGAAAAATCCCATCCTGATCTTCTAGGCTATGGCCATAGGGGATGTGCGTGATGTCGTGCACCAAGGCAGCGATACGAATCACTCGCGCTTCCTCGTCACTGACTCGAATGCGCCCCGTGGGATCGATTTCAAAAGAGAGATTGATCGCATCGATCATCTGTTGCGTCACGTGCAAGCTGCCGATCATGTGATCGAAGCGTGTATGCAAAGCCCCGGGATAAACGAGGTAAGCCGTCCCCAATTGGCGCACGCCCCGCATTCGCTGCATCTCCCTCGTATCGAGGATCGACATTTCCTCGTGCGTGAGATAAACATCTCCTTGCACGGGATCTCGCAGCACGCTGTACTTTTTTCGTCCGGACATTCGAGTCTTCCTGGTTTGGACGCCACAGTGTAGGAGGCCTGCGCACAGCATGTCAGGCCAAAACTCCAACATGAATAACGACACCCCTCACAACCTGCAGATCCTGGCCATAGACCCTTGGCTGGGCGGATCACATGCGGCCTTCTTGCATGCCTGGCGAGCACGAAGCCGCCACGATGTCGAGGTCGTCGGTTTGGCCAATCGCAGTTGGAAGTGGCGCATGCGCGCCGGCGCCTGGGAATTGGCGCGGAGCTTGCATGGACGATCCATCCCGCAGGTAATGATCGTCTCAGACTACCTTGATCTCCCAAACTTCTTTGGGTTCATGCCTTCTAGCTGGGCAGAGGTTCCGTGCCTTCTGTACATGCACGAAAACCAACTGACCTACCCCCTCCCCGAGGGCACGAGCGAAAGCCAGCGTGACACGGGTTATGGCTTCACGAACATCTTGAGTTGCCTGCGCGCGAGTTCAGTGCTCTTCAACTCCACCTATCATCAGCAGGATTTCTCGACTGCGGCGCAGGCCTTCCTGAAGCGCCTTCCAAAGCCCACACCGGCAGCAGAATTGCGAAATGCCCTGGCCGCCTCGCAAGTCATTGCTCCTGGTGTTGACCTCGCCTCGATAGAGTTGGGTTCCGGATCCAGCGGACCACTGCGCATCCTCTACAACCAACGTTGGCAATTCGACAAGGACCCCTTGGCATTCCTGAATGCCGTCTCGTCTCTCGCAGAGGTCGATATTCCTTTTGAACTCGTCCTTTTGGGCGAGCGCTTTCGAGGTGAACTTCGGGGCATCGAACCCGCCCTATCCAAACTCGCGCCCCACATCGTGCACCAGGGCTATGCTGAATCGCGCTCCGAATACGCGAGCCTGCTTCAATCCTGCGACCTGATGCTGAGCACAGCCCTGCACGAATTCTTTGGAATCAGCACCGTGGAGGCCATGGGAGCGGGCGTCACTCCGCTTCTTCCCAATCGGCTCAGCTATCCCGAGCTCGTTGGGCTGGATCCCGGGGCGTCCGTGCTCTACAACAGCGGCGAGGAATTGCTTCAGAGGCTAACGGACCACGCACGAGCACCTCAAGCGTTGCGTCAGTCTGCAAGAAGGCAGTGCTTGCGCGATACCGCCCTGCGCTACTCCGACGAAGTCACGAGCGAGAAACTCGACACACTCTGTCAGAGCCTCGTCACCCCGACCCAATAATTCGAATGCACATCAAGACGAGCGCATGGCTGATCGGCAGCCTACTCCTCGCGGCTTGTCGCGGCCCGGTTGTCTACAACCGCGGATCGAGCGATCTAAGTGAAGCACGTGAGGCAACCGCACTCTCATTGGCAATCCTTGGCCAACAAGTTCCCGACTTCCAGCTCACCTCGATCGATGGGACCTTTGTGCGCCTCTCGGACTATATTGGTCAAATCGTGGTGCTTGAGTGGTTCAATCCCGAGTGCCCTTTCACAGAGCATGCGCATACCAGAGGCACCTTGAAGGACTACCCCGAAGCTGCACGCGCACAGGGCATCGTCTGGATCGGGATCGACTCTAGCTCGGAGGAGAAGATGGGCGGCAACCCCGAGATCGCGCGGGCCTCGCGGGATGCATGGGCTATTGAGTTCCCGATTTTAGTCGACCCACTGGGTGAAGTTGGGCGCCGATTCGACGCGACCACGACCCCGGGGGTCTTCCTGCTCGACACCAAGGGCGTATTGGTCTACGCCGGTGCGGTGGACAACATGCCCTTTGGAAAAGTCCCTGGAGGCGGTGAAGGGCAGAATTACATCAAAGACGCGATCGAGGACCTATTGGCCGATCGCGAGGTCGCCGTATCACACCGCGAACCCTACGGCTGCCGCGTAAAATACGCCCAGCCAACCCTATTCCGGTAACGGATGCGTTCGGGCTGAATACTCGTCGCCAGCGAACCACCGCGCGGGCTATGATTCCCTCCAACACCCCATCCTTTTTGTAGATAGAGATATGATCAAGAAAGCCCTTTTCGCTGCCTTCAGTGCAGCCCTCATTTCACTTGGCGCCTTTGCTCTGAGCACGGACGATGCAGTTTCGGCGGACGCCGCGATCATCGCGCAGCAAGCTCCCGACTATCCCCTCGACACTTGCGTCGTCAGCGGCGAGAAATTCACCAAGGAAGCGCCGGCGGTGGATGTCGTGGTCAACGGACAATTACTGCGCACCTGCTGCAAGAAGTGCGTGGCCGTCATCAGGAAGGACCCGACCGCTGCAACCGCGAAGGTCCATGCCGCTGTCGTCAAAGCTCAAAAGAGTTCATGGCCCCTCAATACCTGCCCGGTCAGTGGCGAAGCCTACGGCGGCGACATGGGCGAGCCGATCGACTTCGTCGTCGGCACCCGCTACGTCAAGTTGTGCTGTGGAGGCTGCCTCAAGTCAGTCAAGAAGGACCCGACGAAGTTCTTGGCAAAGCTCGACGCGCTGGCCATGCCGGAACTGGCCAAGACCTACCCCATCAAGACCTGTATGGTCAGCGGCGAGGCCCTCGGTAGCATGGGCGCCCCGATCGACGTGATGTACGGACACCGCCTGCTGCGATTCTGCTGCAAGGGTTGCCTGAAGGCCTACAAGAAGGATCCCGCCGGGACCGCCAAAAAAGTCTACGCCGCCAAGTAGATCTAGTCCTGTCTAAAATCGAGTGATGATCGCCTGGCCAAGCATCACTCGATAAACTGCCTGCATGACAAGGGAGCAGTTCGATGTGGCCGTGCTGGGTTCGGGTCTTGCAAGCTCGATCCTGGCAACCATTCTGGCAAAGCATGGGCATTCCGTGGTGATGCTCGAAGCCAACTCACATCCGCGCTTTGCCATCGGCGAGTCGGTCGTTCCGGAGTTTGGCGCCCTTTGCAACCTGCTCAGCGACCTCTTCGACGTCCCTGAATTCGCGAAGCTCAGCAGCTTCCCGAAAATCAAAGAGAGCGTCAGCGCCAATTGCGGGATCAAGCGTAACTTCACTTTCCTGCAACACTCGGAAGCGGAAGAGCCCTCGGACTTGGACTGGTCACAATTCCAGACCATGACCTATCCAGTGGGGCCCGACACCCACATCTATCGCCCGGACATCGACGCTTGGCTTGCGGCACAAGCAGTCAAGTACGGTGTGGACTATCGCGAGCGTACACCCGTCGAAGATATTGAACTGCGGGACGATGGTGTAACGATTCGTGCGGGTGGTAAGCACCTCGACGCGCGTTTCATCGTAGATGGCACGGGCTTCCGTTCGCTCATTGCCGACAAGTTGAAACTGCGTCAAGAGCCAGACTTCGCAACCAACACACGCTCGATTTTCACGCACATGGTTGGAGTGCAGTCGATCAACCACGTTATCAAGAGTGACCACCGACCGCCCGTGCCGAGCCCGCCGGAACAGGGAACACTCCACCACCACTTTGACGGTGGATGGTTTTGGGTAATCCCCTTCGACAATCACTCACAAGCTGTCAACCCGGTCTGTAGCGTGGGGCTCACCCTCGACCGTGAGCGCTATCCGGACAATGACTTGGACGCGGAAGAGGAATTCAGTTCCTTCGTTCGCCGCTTTCCGGTCATCGCACGCCAGTTTTCCGAAGCCAAGGCAGTTCGATCCTGGATCAAGTCCCGCCGGTTGCAATACCAGTCATCGAAGACAGTCGGCCCCCGTTGGTGCCTCTTGCCACACACGGCAGGATTCATCGACCCGCTTTTTTCCGGCGGCATGGTGCTCTCTCTGTTGGGAGTTCGGCAGATCGCAAGCGCATTACTTGAAGCACTCCCCTCTGACGACCCTTCTCCGCGCGGACTGAAAGCGTATGAGGAAAACGCAGTTGCCAACGCCCGCTACCTCGACAAGGTAATTCATGGCGCCTACATAGCGTTCCGCTCGCCGCAACTCTTCGACACCTGGTATCGCTTTTGGGCCGTTGGCAATTACCACGCTTCTGCGGCCACTATCGCCCTGAACATGCGCTTCCTGCAAACGGGAGACAAGCGCACCTTCAACTGCCTGGACGATGTCCCCTACCGTTATTCACTCGGCGGCGACAACCCATCCATGCACAAGTTGGTTGAAGATGGCTACGACATCATGCTCCGGCTAGAGCGCAGAGAGGTTGACGCCGAGTCTGCCCAAGCGCAGCTCTTCGAGTTGCTGAAGCAGCAAAAGTGGATCCCGCCGCAGTTCCACGTGGCAGAACCCCAGCGCCGCTACTTGGCATCGTTCACGGTTTTCCCTCTATTGTCGATGATCTTCTGGGGCAAGCGCAGAGCCCCCAAGGAGTTCAGGAAGGTCTACTATGATGTTGGCCCAGTCTATATGACCGAACTCGCCCGCTACCTTTGGCGCGTTGGCAAACGGAACACGTCAGCCTTCTTGAATGCGGTCAAAGCCGCACACTTCTCCCGTGGCCGAATCTAGCTTGGAGATCGATCGGCGAGTGACCCTCGCTGCGCCAGGCTTGTGGGCTATGGTGATGATTCATGCGGGAGCCCTATTGGCTTTACTCCCGATTGCGCATCCAACACTTCCACTGCTTCTATTTTGCGCGCTGACTTATGCCGTGCGCATGTTCGCGATCACCGCAGGGTATCACCGCTACTTTGCACACCACGCCTTCAAGACAAGCCGTCCAATTCAGTTCCTATTCGCCTTCGTCGGCGGCATGGCGGTGCTGCGTGGCGCCCTTTGGTGGGCGGCTCATCATCGCGCCCATCATAAATTTTCAGACAAAGTCGGGGATCCGCACTCGCCGGTACATGGCTTGTGGTGGTCCCACGCCGGTTGGTTTATGGCGCGTGGCAATCAAGAGACGCGCGGCGACCTAATCCCGGACCTTCTCAAGTACCCAGAACTCGTTTGGCTCAACAAGCACGAGATCGTTCCAATCGTGATCTTCGTCCTTGGCTGCCTTGCCACAGGCGCCGCATGGGGCCACTATCACGGAGCGGAAGCCTTGGAGAGCGCATTCGCCTTCTGGGTTTGGGGCGCTAACGTGAGTTCCGTCTTGGTTTGCCAATCCATGTTCAGTCTCAACTCTGCATCCCATGCTCTGGGAACTCGCCGCTACGACGTGGATGACGAGAGCACCAACAACTTCCCCATTGCCCTCGCTACTTTTGGTGAAGGTTGGCACAACAATCATCACCGATGGCCGAACCGTGCCTTCCTGGGCGAGAAACTCTGGGAGATCGACATCTCCTGGTACGGCATCAAAGCCATGCGCGCCTTCGGGCTTGTTTACGACGTCCGCGACGAAGCCCCAAAGAACTCCAAAGAGAGCGCCTAGACCATGCAACTTAGAACTGTCGCCGGCCCCTTCCTGCTCCTGATTGCCAGCTCCTGCGGCTCGACTGATGACCCCGCGGAAGTTGCCGGGCCGCGTTCGGTACTGCTGGTTACGATTGACACCTTGCGAGCGGACCACCTTGGTTGCTACGGCTACTCACAAGCCGAAACCCCCAACATCGATTCACTGAGCGCTCGTGGAGTTCGCTTTGCGAATGTGCAAACCGTTGCACCGATCACTTTCGTCGCGCACACGAGCTTGATGACCGGCACGATTCCTCCGCATCACGGGGTGCGCGACAATGCCAGCCATCGCGCTCTTCCGGAGCTCACGACACTCGCCGAAGTGTTGCAAGGCGAAGGCTTTCGTACGGGCGCATTCACCGCCGCCTTCGTGCTCGATTCGATCTACGGACTCGATCAAGGCTTTGAAGTCTATGGCGATGTCCCCCAACTCGTCGCACAAGCCAAGAGCGAGTTTGAAGAGCGCCCTGGTTACGAAGTCAATCAAGAGGCGATCACCTGGCTAAATAAGCTCGGCAAGAACGAGCAATTCTTCCTCTGGGTGCACTACTTCGAGCCACACACCCCCTATCCGGCGCCGGAGAATCTGCCCAAGAACATGCTCAATCGGCCCTACGACGCGGAGATCGCCATGGCAGACCGCGTGCTCGGCCAATTGCTGGAAGAGCTGCGCAAGCTGAACCGGACTGACGAAACGCTGGTTGTTCTAACCTCAGACCACGGTGAGAGTCGCGGTGAGCACGGCGAGGAAACCCATGCATTCTTCGTCTATCAGGGCGTCCTGCACATTCCGCTGATCCTCGCGCATCCCAGCTTGCCCGCCGGGCGCCAAGTTCTTGAACGAGTCAGCGTGATCGATGTGATGCCAACAATCCTCGAACTACTGGATGTGGCGCCGCCGACACTCCCGCCTCCCGCAGCTTCACTCATGTCACTCGTCAATTCGGAACCCACCGAGCCGCGCCCGGTCTACTTTGAGAGCTGGACGCCGCTTCTGAGTTACGGCTGGGCACCTCTGCAGGGAGTCTCCCTGGAGGATATGAAGTACATCCGAGTTCCAAGGTCAGAGCTCTACGATCTCGGTAGCGATCCGCAGGAGACTCAAAACCTGCACGCGCAAGACACGCCGTCGGCCAAGAAGCTCAGCGCTGAACTAACCCAACTGCTCGGGGCCAACGAAAATCTCGCGCGAGCCGCAGCTGCCCGCAAAGAGTTGAGCGCGGATGAACGTGAGAAGCTTGCCAGCCTTGGTTATGTCGGAACGGCGGCCGCACAAGATCCAACAGTGACCTATCGCGATCCGAAGGATGGCATCGAACGCGTTCAAATAGAGCAACGCATTCGCACCTTGCTGGACGCCGGCAATGTCGATCAAGCTGAAGCGGAGCTAGCGAAGCTCCTGCGCGATGAACCGAAGAATCCGGTATTCAACGCGCACTTGGCCCTGATTCGCATTCGCCAGTCCAGGCATGCCGAGGCCATCCCCTACCTTGAGATTTGCATCGCCAACGGACTGGATAACGCTACCACCCATAGCAATATGGGAACCTGCCAGTTCTTCACCGAAGACTATCCGGCGGCGACGAAATCCCTTGAAGAGGCTCTGAAGCAAAATCCCAAGCACCTGGTCTCACTCTTTTGGCTGGGCAGGACCCACGCTGCAGCTGGAGAGAAGGAAAAGGCTCGCGCTCGTTTCGAGGAGATTCTCAAGCTGTGGGGTGGAAAGCCCGGCGCCATGACTAAGCAGGTTCGAGGGATGATTGCTGAGCTTGATGGTTGAATGAGAAGGGGCCCTCTCACCCCACGGGTGAGAGGGCCCCTTCTCGAATAGCTCTTGCTGGCGACTAAGCCTTGGCCTTGGCGCTCAGCTCATTCACGACCATATCACCGACCTCAGTCGTCTTGTGGTCAGCGGTTGCAACGCCCTTGATTTGGCCAGAGATCAGTAGGCTGCGCAGTGCATCCTCGATCGCCTTGCCGGCAGTCTTCTCGCCCAAGTAGTCGAGCATCATGCTGGTCGCCATGATCGCCGCCACCGGCGAAGCGACGTTCTTGCCCGCGTGTTTGGGAGCCGAGCCGTGGATCGGCTCGAACAAGCTAACCTTGCCCGGGTGAATGTTACCCGATGCTGCGATGCCCATGCCGCCTTGGACCATTGCACCCAAGTCGGTAATGATGTCGCCGAATAGGTTCGGTGTGACTCCAACGTCGAACCACTCGGGGTTCTTGACCATCCACATGCAAGCGGCGTCGATGTAGGCGTGCTCGGTCTTGATGTCCGGGTATTCCTTGGCGACGATCGCAAAGGTACGTGTCCAGATGTCCTGCGCCCGCACGGCGTTGGCCTTGTCAATCAATGTCACGGTATTGCGCTTGTTGCGCTCACGAGCGAGCTCGAAGGCGTAGCGAATGACGCGCTCGGTTCCCTCGCGAGTGTAAACCATAGTCTGCGTCGCAACTTCCAGAGCCTGGTTCTTGTGGGCGAAGCCGTGCATGCCTGTGTAGGCACCCTCGGTGTTCTCGCGCACGATGACCATGTCGATATCTTCCGGCTTCTTATCCTTGAGCGGACAAAAGCGCTCATCGAACAACTGAATCGGACGCAGATTAACGTACAGATCTAACTCGAAGCGCATCTTAGCGATGACTCCATACTCGATCAGTCCAACTGGCAAACGGGGGTCGCCGATCGCACCAAGATAGATGGCGTCCATCCCCTTGACCTCTTCGAAGGCGTCATCAGGGAAGATCTCTTTGGTCTTCAGGTAGTGCTCGCTGCCAAAGGGATACTCGGTCAACTTGTAGTTGAAGCCGTACACCTCCGAGACAGTTTTTAGAACGCGCATTGCTTGCGTCGTAACTTCCGGTCCAATGCCGTCACCGGGGACGGATGCTATGTCATAGGTCATGTCTAGTTCTCTGACTTCGCCGGCACACGAAACATGCCTGGCTGATAAGTGGTGATGTGACCGCGGATAGCGCTAGCCGCTACGGTCAAGGGGGATGCGAGGTACAGACTTCCTGGCCCGCTGCGCCCCTGAAAATTCCGGTTGATCGCGCTGACCGCGACCTGCTCTTTGTTCTCACTAACTCCCGGGCCGCAACCGATGCAGGCGCCGCAACCCGGATTGATGACAGTCACGCCAGTTTCGGCGAAGAGTTCCAAGTAACCCTTTTCCGCCGCGTAGCGTTGAACCGTCTCGCTGCCGAACTGGATGTACATGGCGACACCATCTTTGACCTTGAGGCCACTCTCTTTGGCTTCGCTTAGGACCTTCGCGTAGAAGTCGAGGTCATCTTCCTTGCCTGCGGTGCATGAGCCGCCGTAGGCAATGTCGATAGCCACTTCACCGATCTCGGCCAAGTTCTTGCCGTAGGTCGGGTCGCCGGGAGTGGCCACCATAGTCTGAATACTGCCCAGGTCGATGCGGTGCACGCCACCTGCGTATTCAGCGCCCTCGTCCGCGCGTACGAACTTGGCTTTCAACTCTTCCACGGTGTAATCGCTGCGCCGAGCAACAATCCACTCGGCGGTTTGATCGTCACCCTCACAGATACCTGTCTTGGCCGAACACTCGGTAGCCATGTTGGTCAAGGTAGCGCGCTCGTCCATTGACAAGGATGTAAGTCCGGGGCCGCCGAACTCCATCACGCGATCCAAAGTGTCTTCAGCCACAGCAAAGGTAGACAAGATGAAGAGGATCAGGTCCTTCGCGGTGACTCCCGCGCCAAGTTCTCCGTGCAATTCAAATCGAATCGACTCAGGAACTTTGACTGCGGTGAATCCAGCATGGATCAAGCCAGCGTATTCCGTCGCGCCGACTCCCCATGTCAAGGCATTGTGACCGCCGCCCATACAGGTGTGCGAATCCGTCGCTTGAATGAAATCACCGGGATCGATGAACTCCTCGCGAGCAACCTGGTGGCAGATACCGGGTGAAATACCGTTCTTAGCCGAGTAATCGCGAACGCCCGTGTGGCGCTGGAACTCAACTTGCAAGTCGCGCAGAAGCTGGATCTTGTCCGTGAAGGGTTTCATGCGTTCAACGCCGGTGGCGTAGAGCAGGTGATCCTCAAAGACGGCAAACTTCGCGGGGTTTTGAACCTTGTAGTCGTCGCCGTATTGATCCGCCAAGAAGTAGTGAACTTGCGCCGTGGTGAACTCGTGGCTGTAGCCACCATCAACCATCACAAGGCATGAATCGCCGGGCTGGACGTAATTATCGTCTGCTCCAACCAAGTGCTTGGCCAAGATCTTCTCGGCCATGGTCATTGGGCGCTTAGAGGTGGTCAAAGCCGGAATGTCAGTTTCCTTGCGCGCGACCATGTCGGCAAAAGGAAATAAGCCGCCGGCTTCGAGCATCGCTTTGGTGATCGGATCATACTTGGAGCTGAACTCCTCAAGCGGAATCTCTTCGCCGTTCTGCAAGCGTCGCAACTGATCGTGATCGCCGAGCAACTGCCCGAGGTTCAGGTTGTTACGCAGGTGAATCGGCGCAAAGGACGAGGCAATCACAAGCGAGATACCCGACCACTTCTCGCACTGCGGCGCAGTTTCGCGAGAAGAGCCAGTCCCCTTGCGTTGACCTGAAACAATGACTTCAAAATTGCCGTCCATCAAGGCGCGCGTACCGAAGACGCGCTCACCCTGTTCATCCAGAAGACCGGCATAGGCGTCCAGGGCGATTTCCTCCGGCAAGTGCCGAAAGCAAACCCAAGCGGGCGTCATGGTGTCCGTGTTGATGTCGTCGAGCAACTCGTCGGGCGTCACATCGGCAAGCGATAAGTCGCACTCACCGCGCAACTGCTCGCCAATGCGGCCCAAGTCTTTCGTAAGGAACAGCACACGCTTGTTCGGTGTTAACCGAACGACACGCTGGCCGTCGCTGTTGGTGTGGATAAGAGGGTTCACTGTAGATTCCGATTGCAGCTATTTTGCGCAGTTAGGCTTGGGTGTTTTCAATCAGCATCGCGATGCCTTGTCCCCCACCAATGCAGGCGGAGGCAACGCCGAAACGCTTGTTGGTGCGTCGCAACTGATACATAAGAGTAAGGATCAAACGCGTACCCGTGGCACCCAAGGGGTGTCCAAGGGAGATGGCGCCACCATTCACATTGCACTTGTCACGATCGAGGCCGAGAGCCTTCTCGCAACCGAGGTACTGAGCGGCGAAGGCCTCATTGATCTCGAAGTAGTCAATGTCGCCGATAGCGACGTCAGCACGCGCCAGGCAAGCCGTGATCGCCGGGACCGGACCAATGCCCATCTCGGTCGGATCGACGCCAACGTAAGCCCAGCTTTTGATCTTAGCCCAAACGTCAAGCGAGTCGCTGGCGGCGCGCTCGGCGCTGGTCAAAACAACGGCGCCCGCGCCGTCAACGATACCGCTGGCATTGCCGGCTGTAACCGTTCCGTCCTTGCCAAATGCTGCGCGCAGTTTCGCGAGCCCTTCCGCCGTCGTGTCAGGGCGAATGTGGTCGTCCGTGTCGATCACTGTCTCGCCGCGACGACTCTTGATAACGTAAGGCTCGATCTCTTCGGCAAAGCGGCCTTCAGCAACAGCGGCGGCTCCGAGCTGATGGCTACGAAGAGCATAAGCGTCCTGTTCCTCACGGCTCACGCCATAAGTCGCAGCAACCTTCTCTGCAGTTTGCGCCATGAACATGTCAGCCAGAGGATCTCGCAAGGAAGCGAAGAGCATGTCTTTCAATTCGGGCTGCACACCAAACTTGAAGCCCTCGCGCCCGCCGTACATGGCGTAGGGCGCTTGACTCATATTCTCCATGCCACCCGCTAAGACGGTTCCACACTCGCCGAGCTGAATCATCTGTGCACCGTTCACCAGCGACTGGATTCCAGAACCGCACAAACGGTTGACCGTCAAAGCGGCGCTTGACTCGGGCATGCCGGATTTTAGAGCGACGTGGCGCGCACCGTAGATCGCGTCGGTGGATGTCTGTAAGGCGTTGCCGAAGACAGCGTGCTCGATACTCTCCGGGTCGACCTTGGCGCGTGCGATCGCTGCTTTGCCAGCGTGCGCGGCCAAATCGATGGCGCTGATGTTCTTGAATTTGCCGTATCCAGGCGTACCGGAATACTCACACATGGGAGTCCGTGCCCCGCCGACGATCACGATTTCGCTAGTCATTGAAATTTCTCTATTTGCCTCCGGGGAGGCTCTCTTGTTGTTGATCTGTGCGTAAGCGCCCGGCAACTGGCCGGGCGCTCTCTAACGCTTACTTACGAGGCTTACTTGCCCTGGAATGCCGGCTTGCGCTTCTCCAGGAAGGCGGTCATGCCTTCGCGCATGTCCTCGGTTGTCGACGCCAATCCGAACATGTCCGACTCGATAATCTCGCCTTCGGCCTGGCTCATATTCATTCCACGACGGATCGCTTCCATGGCCAAACGAACTGCAACCGGACCGCGTGACATGATCGTCTTCATCAATTTCATCGTGCCCTCTTCAAGCTCCTCTGGAGCAAAGACACGGTTGATAACGCCGACGCGATGAGCTTCCTCTATGACGAAGATGTCGCCGGTAAGAATCCACTCGCGAGCCACACCGGGGCCGGCAATTCGCGCCAGTCGCTGTGAACCGCCGTAGCCAGGAATAATGCCCAAGCTTGTTTCGGGCAAGCCGACACGTGCGTTGGTACTAGCGGTTCGCAAGGTGCAGGCCAAAGCCAACTCCAATCCCCCACCAAGCGCGAAGCCGTTGACCATTGCGATCGAAGGCTTGCCCATAGTATCCAAGCGCGCGAAAACCTGCTGCCCAAAGAACGCAACGTCCTTGGCTTGCATAGCCTTCATCTTGGCCAACTCATTGATATCAGCTCCGGCGATGAAGGCTTTCTCCCCCATTCCGGTGATCACCAATGCGCGCACATCATCGTCAGCCTTAACCGCGTCGAATGCGTGAGCTAACTCCTCAAGAGTCCTCTGGTTCAAAGCATTCATCAACTTGGGACGGTTGATGGTGATGCGCGCAACTCGCTCTTCGACCGAGTATAGGATGTTCTCGTAGCTCATCAGATATTCCTTTAGGCGCGTGTGACGGTGGCCTTCGTGATCTTGACCGGCTCGACCGGAGCAGATCCTTCTCCACCGGGCTTCGTCGGCGCATTGACGATCGCATCCAAGGCCTCGCCGCCCTCAACCATCTGACCGAAGGCGGTGTATTGGTTGTCGAGGAAAGCTGCGTCCCCATGGCACAAGAAGAACTGGCTCCCCGCCGAGTTCGGATCTGCGGAGCGCGCCATCGAAAGCGTGCCACGCACGTGCGCCGTATCGTTGAACTCCTGATCTACCTGGTAGCCAGGATTGCCCATTCCTGTGCCGTCCGGGCAACCGCCCTGAATCATGAATCCGGGAATCACACGGTGGAATACGGTCCCATTGTAGAAACCTTTTTCCGCCAGTTTCACAAAGTTGTCGACGTGCTTCGGCGCCTTGTCGAACAGGAACTCGAGTTTGATATCGCCGGCTTCCGTGTGGAAAGTGACGGATGTTTTGCTGTTGTCAGCCATTTGATTGGATGTGTTGTTGTGTGTGTTGCTTGTAATTTACTTAGCTGCGCGAACGACCGTCGACGAGAGAATGTACTGCGTCGGGGTCGGCTTGGCGCCTGCATTTGTGGGCGTACTAACGATCATATCGACGATTTCGATACCGGAGATCAACTTGCCGAAAGCGCTGTACTTTCCGTCCAAGTGCGCTGAGTTCTCGTGCATCACGAAGAATTGGCACGAAGCGGAGTCCGGATCGTTGGTGCGCGCCATCGACAAGACACCGGGAACATGGCTATGAGCCTTGCTGTCTGAAAATTCCGCCTTGACCATGCGCGGTCCGTTGCCATTGCCCGCTCCGTTGGGACAACCGCCCTGGATCATGAATCCAGGAATCACACGGTGAAAGGTCAAACCGTTGTAGAACTTGTTGTAGCTGAGGTCGAGGAAATTACGCACGTGGTTGGGCGCGTTGTCCGGCCACATTTCCATCACCATTTCGCCACGCGTGGTGTTCATCACGATGCTGAAATTGGAGAGCTCCGCGGCGGGCATTGACATAAAGTCCAACCCATTGGGAGCCGCTTGGTAGACATTGACTTCGCTTGCCGCAGCGGAGTCGAAGTCCTTCGCGAAGCCAAGTTTGAAGTCCTTGCCGCTTAGACCATTGGCGCTGGCAATCATCGGTCCCAGATCGTAGGAAAGGGTCATGTGAGCGCCGGCAGCCATCGCGAGGGTAGCGTCGCCGCCACGATCGCCGAGGGCTTTACCATTGACCTCGAAGGCCGCTCCGCTGACCAGCCACGCGGGAACGGTTGCCCCACCCTCCGGTACTGTGATTTCAACGGAAACCTGAAAAGGAGCGCCGTCGATGAAGCTGCCGGGAGCAGTCCAGGTAACAGCGGGAGTGCCAACGAGCGCAGTCGCGCTGAGTAGTAGTATTGAAAGCATGGTTATTTGATCTGTTTGGTTAGTTCCTTAGGCCTTCTTGTCGCCGTCCCACTTGTAAAAACCCTCGCCCGTCTTACGGCCGAGTTTGCCTTCAGCGACCATCTTTTCGAGGATTGCAGGCACTTCAAAAGCGGGGTTGTCCGGGTAGCGCTCCTTCCATCCCTGAAGGATGGACAGAGTCGTGTCGAGTCCAACGTAGTCAGTCAGGGTCAGCGGTCCCATCGGGTGGCCGCAGCCGAGCTGCATGGCCGCATCGATGTCTTCGCGACTCGCATCCCCACGCTCGAGCATCAAGAGCGACTGGGTCATGAAAGGCACGAGCAGGCGGTTCACTACGAAGCCGGGAGTGTCCTTGCAGGAAACGGGCGTCTTGCCACTAGCCTCTCCGAAGGATCGCGCAGCGGCGAAGACTTCGTCGTCAGTGCTGTCGGTGCGCACCACTTCAACCAAGCGCATCAACTGCACGGGATTGAAGAAGTGCAAGCCAACGAAGCGCGCGGGGCGCCCGGAAGCTTCCGCCATCTCCTGGATCGGGAATGAACTCGTATTCGAAGCGAAGATAGTCTCCGCCTTGCAGATTGCGCCGAGCTCTCTAAAGAGAGTCTTCTTGATGTCGAGGTTCTCTACGATCGCCTCGATGACCAAGTCGCAGTCGGCCAAATCGTTTTTATCCGTTGAGCCGCTAATGCGTCCCAGGGTTCCTGCGATGAGCTCCTTGCCTTGCTCCTCTGTCTTTTTGCCCTTCTCGACGAGCTTGGAGGCCAGCTTCTCGACGCTCTTCTTGATGCGCCCGAGACCCTTGTCGAGAAACTCTTGCTGGGTCTCAACGGCGATGACTTCGCAGCCGCCTTGCGCTGCAATTTGAACGATGCCGTGGCCCATGAGGCCGCAACCGATGACTCCTACCTTCTGAATCTTCATGACTGAGTGTGTGTCTAGTTTGAATTCGCTAGTCGATTCGTGAATCTGTGAATACACCGCCGGGCTCGCTCTCGCGAGTGGCCTAGCGGTCTGTTTTGTGTAAGCCCCGCCGTTACCGGGTGAACTCCGCCGCTATGCCCATCCCGCCTGAAATGCAGAGGGTTGCGAGACCCGTGCGTACATCGCGGCGTTTCATTTCGTGCAGCAAGCTGACGACGATGCGCGCCCCGGTACACCCGATCGGATGTCCCAAGGCAATGGCGCCGCCGTTGACATTTAGTTTGTCGTCTTTGAACCCGAGTTCGCGCTGACAGGCGATGACCTGAGCTGCGAAGGCCTCGTTGAGTTCGACCAAGTCGTAGTCAGAAGCAGCACGACCTGTTTGCGCGGAAAGGGCTCGAACAGCAGGTACGGGGCCAATGCCCATAATTGTTGGATCTACGCCAGACTGCGCAAAGGGGCCGACGTGCGCCAAAATGGGCAAGCCGAGCTGCATGGCTTTTTGCTCGGACATGACAAGCAAGGCCGCGGCGCCGTCTGTGATTCCCGAGGAGTTACCCGCAGAAACCGTACCGTTCTCTGTATCAAAAATTGCGGGAAGCTTGCCGAGCTTCTCTACGGATGAGCCACTGCGAAGATGCTCGTCACGCTCGATCAAAGTCACAGCACCTTTACGCCCCTTGATCTCAACCGGAGCAATCTCCGCGTCGAAGTATCCCGCCTCTACAGCAAAGGCAGCGCGCTCTTGGCTGCGCAGCGCATAACTGTCTTGTTCCAAGCGCTCGATGCCGTATTCCTTCGCGAGCTTTTCCGCGGTGGCTCCCATCAACATATCTGACAAGGGGCACTGAAACCCATCCTGATACATCGCGTCAACGACCGGCGCGTGACCCAATCGATAACCGCGACGCATCTTCGGTAAGAAGAAAGGCAAACCGCTCATGCTCTCAGTTCCACCGGCGATCACCACTTCGGCGCGGCCGAGCATAATGGCATCGCTGGCAAGTTGAATCGTCTTCAGGCCTGACCCACAGGCCATGTTGATCGTCGTGGCGCAGGCAGCCTGCGGAATGCCAGCCTTGTAGGAAATTTGGCGTGCGGGATTCGGACCGGCGCCTGCTTGGCGACCGTTTCCAAAGTACAGCTCCTGTACTTCGCCCGCATCAATTCCCGATTGCTCCAAGAGCGAAGAAACAACGCTGACTCCCAAGTCGACACCCGACACGTCTGCAAACCCACCGAGAAACTTCCCGATCGGGGTGCGCAGCGCATGCGTGATGACAACTTTGTTGTTCGAGTTGGAGGACATGGGGAGATGTTCTGAGACCTGGGAGGGGAATAGGTAACCCGCGAGAAACGAAGACTCGCGGGGATAATGGGCTGGCGGTGCGGCGCGACGAAACAGTCCCGGACAACGATTATGAAGTCCGGGCGCCTGAAAGGCTGAGCCCTGCGGAGGGGCTACTTAGCTCCAGTTGCGATTTGCGCAACTAGGATAATGAGCGGAGGCCCAGCTGGCAATAAGGCTAAGCCTTGAAGCGACCAGAACAAAAGGCTAACAAGCACTTCTAGCCCTCCGATTTGCCCGCCCTTACACAGCTCCCTCATGTAAGGGCTGGAGACCTGGAGCAATCGGAGCGATACTGTTTGCAACGAAACCGACCAATCCATGAGACCTCAAGAGCAAGAACCCGCCGACCACGGCATGAACGAGTCCGCCGAAGGCGGAGTTCGTAACGAGAGACTCGAAGCTGCAGCAAAACTGCTGGGTGACGACTCACCCTTGGTGCGTTCAGCGCTATTCCGGGAATTTCGCGGCGCCGGGCGATTGGGACAGTCAATCTTGCAACGGGCGGAGAAGAGCGATGACGCGCACATGCGCAGCCACGCTCGCTCAATCCTGAACAGTCTGCGCCAGGAAGAAGTGGTTCGCCGACTGCACCGTTTCGCCGCCGCAGGAGTCACCGACTTGGAGAGCGCGCTGTTCAAAATGGCGCGGCTCGATTTGCCCGAACTCGACTCTCGGCCCTACGTCAAGGCGCTCGATGCCATGGCCAAGGAAATCGACGTACGTTCGCGCCATCTCACTGACGACCTGAGTCGCGGCCAAGTGCTCGTAGATTATCTTGGAAGAGAATTGGGCTATCGCGGCAATCTCGATTCCTACACGAACCCCGACAACATTCACTTTCATCGTGTGATCGAGTCGAAACAGGGCCTGCCCCTCTCGCTCTGCGCGTTGTACTCCTTCGTCGCAGATCGTTGTTCGATTCAAACCGGCATCGTCCCGCTTCCTGGGCACGTGATGCTGCGCCTTTACGGTCGCCAACAGAACTTAATCGTCGACCCCTTCCATGGTGGCGAATCAAAGACGCAAGAGGACTTGATCGCGTACTTAAAGCAACACGGATTGCAGTTCAATCCGATTTGGTTGCACGACGCGAGTCCCAAGGCGCTCTTCCTGCGCCAGCTCAGCAACCTGCAGAACTCTTGGCGCGCCATCGGCCAGAATCGTCGCAGTGCGCGTTTGAACTCACTCATCCAGCAACTCGCTAACTAGCCTGGATCATGTCTTCTTCTGAAATTCCGGACGCCTGGCCGGCGCCTGGCGGAAACCTTCCGCCACAGATCGTGCCGCTTTTCCCGCTGCCCAAGATCTTCCTCTATCCGAACGTGATGATGCCCTTGCACATCTTCGAGCCGCGCTATCGTCAGATGATCGACGATCTGCTCGACCGCCGAGGATGGTTGGTCATCACACCAATTCGATCGGGATTTGAGGACGATTCCATGGGCAATCCGCCGGTCTACCCGGTCGGCGGATTGGGCGAAATCGTCAAGCATTCACGACTTCCCGACGGTGGCTACCTGATCACGCTCGCCGGCCTAGGCCGCGTCCGCATCAAAGAAGTCGAAAGCGACAAGCTCTACCGCAAGGTGCAATTCGAACCCCTCCAAGAAGTCCAACCAGAAGGACAGGAGGATATGGATCTACGCGAGGAGTTACGCAAGGCCATTCTGGAGCGCAGTGATCAGTTCCTGAACCTGCCGCCAGATTTGCCCCTCGCTCCCCTGGCCGACCTCCTGTTGCACAACCTGGACCTACCCGTGGATTCCATGTGCGATGTCTTTGGGGAGCCGGTCGTGACGCGCCGCGCGAATTTTGCTTTAGCAGAACACGCGGCACGGCAATAGATGGGTCGGAATCGGTTCTGCGACTAGCGCAGCCGCTGCTTCACCAATTGGATCTTCTCGCGCGCAAGCTGGCCCCACTTAACGGCGTCGAGTTCTAGCGCCCTTTCAAAGGCCTGCAACGCCTCCTGAAATCTTCCCGTTCCGGCATAGGCGTCCCCCGCGACCATGTGGACACCGCCCTCGCGCGGATCCAAGGCTTCCGCGAATCCCAAGCTGCCCTGCATACTCGCGTAGTCCTTGCGTTGTAGCTGCAATTGAGCGAGGCGGACGTAGCCTTCCGCGCTGGGCATAATTTTGAGCATACGCTGTAGCGCACTCTCCGCCTCTTGCGGACGCCCGCTACGCACATGGATAAGTGATGCCGTTTCCCACGCAAAGGCATCGCCTGGATTCTGGTCGAGCACTTTCTTGTTCAGTGCCAGGGCCTCAATATGGCGGCCGGAATCTGTCAGAGATCGAGCCTGCATCATCTGGCTCCAGATCGGCATCATCTTTTTGGGGTCGAGCACACCGACCGCTCCCGTCGGAGAGTGACTACGCGTGTAGCCGAGAGCCGCCAAACGCTCCGCCTGAGCCGCATCCAGACCCTCTTCCGTGCTCTGTAAGTCATAGGCACTCGGCTCATCCAGCAACTGATCCCTCAGCCCTTTCTCAAGCTCCGCGGCTTGAGGCGGAGACTCCGGATAGAGGTTGAACTCCTCCCCTGGGTCATGGAGCACGTCGAAATACTCGGCCGCAGGCGCCGAGATGAATTTGTCCTCCAAACGGTGCAAACCGCGCAATGGAGCCCATCCATGGTTGAAGAGCGGGACCAAGGTCTCCACGTAAACGGCCCGATCTGGTGCTGGCTCCGCCGCAAATAGATGTTCGCCATCGAGGCCCGTGGGCGTTTCCAAGCCCAATAAATCGAGCAGCGTCGGAAAGATGTCGACCAAACCCACGACCCGATCGCGGACCACAACCGCCTCGCCGAAGAGGCTCTTGCAGGAAAGAATCAAGGGCACACGCAGAGTCGAGTCATACAAGAGACGCGAGTGTGTCTCTTCGGAATGCTCGCCAAGACCTTCTCCATGGTCCGACGTGATGACTACCAAGGTGTTCTCCAACCGCCCTGAACTCTCGAGTTGCTTCAAGATCCGCGCAATCTGCGAGTCAATGAAAGCAATCTCTCCATCGTAGGGCGAGTTTCGAAACCGACTCGCGTATTCGCCCGGGGGCGCATAAGGATGGTGTGCGTCGAAGTAGTGCACCCAAGTAAAGGTCGGTTTTTGGTCACCGCCGGTGAGAGACGGCTTCATCCATTCAAGAGCAGCGTCTGTTACACCATTAGCCGAACGTTCGTTGTAGTGCCCACTCTTCTGCGAAGTCCCGCTCGGATTGACATCGTCATCATAAAGATCAAAGCCCTGCGCCAACCCATAGCGCTCGTCCAGAACATAGGCTCCGATGAAGGCTCCCGTACGATATCCCTGGACATTGAGCCGCTCCGCTAAAGTCTCGTATTTGGCATCTAAAGCGAAAGTGCCGTTGTTTCGAACTCCGTGGCTAGTGGGATTCAAACCCGTGAACAAGGTCGCATGGGAAGGCAAGGTGATCGGTGCCGAAGCAATCGCATGTTCATAACGCACGCCGTTTTGTGCCAGTTCATCAATCACCGGCGTAGCCGCACGCGCGTAACCACTGCAACCCAAGCGATCGGCTCGAACGGTGTCGAGCGTGATCACCAAGAGGTCGTAGCCACTTGCGCGACCATGCGTACCGAGGGCTGCGAGTTCGGGCTTTCCAAGCTCCCGGCCACTCGCCTCGTGCGCCTCTTCGACCAGCGTTCCCTGATCTCCAGAGCAATTGCAAAGTACCAAGGCAAAGAGCGCCAAGGCGCTTCGGAAAATTTGTAATCGTCGTCTCATCAACAGACCTAAAGCGTTGCGATCACAGGCGCGTGATCGCTTGGTTTCTCACCACCGCGCGCATCCAAATCCACCGTGACCGAACTGCATGCAGCGTAGGCTTCCGGCGACATCAAGAAGTGGTCAATGCGCAATCCACGGTTGCCTGAGAAGCCGCGACTACGGAAATCCCACCAGGTAAACTTGCCCCCTTCCTGATCGAACTTGCGGTAAGCATCACGTAATCCGAGGCCCATCACTTTCGCTAATCCATCTCGCTCGGGCTCCGAACAGAGGATCTTGTCGCGCCAAGCCGCCGGATCGTGCATGTCGCGATCGTCGAATGTGATGTTGAAGTCGCCAGTCACCACCAACTTCTGGGTCAGGTGCCCGCCCTTCGCGGGGTAATGCCCGTCGATGAAATCATGCAAGCGCTCGAGCCAATCGAGCTTGTAGGCGTACTTGTCTGAACCGACCTCCTTGCCGTTAACCACGTACAGATTCAAGATCATCACATCCCCTACAGTGGCGCCCAGGGCCCGGCGCTCCGTATCGGGTCCATCGCCCGGAAAGCCCCGCACTTCGTCTGTAATGGCGTTTCTAGCCAAAATCGCCACACCATTGTAGGTCTTCTGACCGTAGATCAGGATGTTGTAGCCCAACTCCTCGATCTCCTCACGGGGGAATACCTCATCCACGCACTTGGTCTCCTGGAGGCAGACCACATCGGGCATGTGCTCTTTCAGCCAGGGCAAGAACCGGGGTAGACGGGCGCGGATCGAGTTGACATTCCAGGTGACAATTTGCATTAGCCGAGGGTTACGAGGGGCGAGGGTGTCCCAGTGGAACAGGGAAGGATAGAATCATCGCCCCTAATTACACCCGAGATACCTTGAGTCAGAAAGACAACAGATCAGGCGGCGGCCGTCGAGGCGCCCCGCGCGGCGCTGGACGCCCTACACGTGCTCCCAAGAAACCCGCAGGCCCTCCGGCCAAGCCCCTTGAGCCCGTGGAGAATCCGCCGGACGTCGAGAGCTTCGCCGAGTTCGACCTGGACCCCACAGTACAGCAAGCGATCGCCGATATGGGCATCGTCAAGCCTACGCCTATTCAGGCCCTGACCATCCAGCCTGTGCTCGAGGGTCGCGACGTGATCGCCAAGGCAGAAACCGGCACGGGCAAAACGCTCGCCTTCGGTGCGCCGATGATTTCCAAAATCGATGCGGACCGTTCGACGGTCTTAGGCCTCGCGCTCTGCCCGACCCGCGAATTGGCCGAGCAAGTCGCCGATGTCTTGCGCGAGCTGGGTAAGCCGCGCGGCATCAAGGTCGCTTTGATCGTTGGCGGTGAACCCGCCGGACCGCAGGTCGCTGCATTGCACGGCGGTGCGCAGGTCGTCGTTGGTACGCCAGGCCGCGTGATCGACCTCTACGAGCAACGCTTCCTCTCCTTCCCCTGGACCGAATTTGTCGTTCTGGACGAAGCTGACGAAATGCTTGAGATCGGTTTCATCGACGACGTGAAGAAGATTCTCGACTTCACTCCGGACGAGCGTCAAACCCTTCTGTTCTCGGCAACTTTCCCTGACGCACTGCTGCGACTTGCACGGGACTACACAACCAACCCGGCCGAGATCGCAACGGCCAGTGGTGTGAAGACTGTCGACAACATTGTTCAGCAATACATCACAATTGATGATTCGGATCGGCCGCTGGCCTTGATCCGAATGATCGAGCGCAGTGAAGAGGCAGACGTCTTCTTGGTCTTCTGCGAAAGGCGCACGGAAGTCGAACGCTTAATGCGTCGACTCGAACGCATGCCCTTTGCAGTCAAGGCATTGCACGGTGGTTATGACCAATCAGCCCGTTTCCGCGTGATGGGCGCATTCCGCACCGGTGAGGTCAAGGTACTGATCGCAACGGATGTCGCTTCCCGCGGACTGGATGTGAAACACGTCTCGCGGGTCGTGAACTTCTCTGTACCCCGTTCGATCACTGATTACACGCACCGCATTGGCCGTACGGGTCGCGCGGGCCGCAAGGGCCATGCAGTGACCTTTGTCACTCACGAAAACATGCACCGCTGGAAGGGCCTGTTGAGCGACGCCAGTTGGGAGATTGACCTCGTCGAGGGTCCCGGCTCGAACATGCGACGCCCTGAGCGTAGTGAGCGTAGTGAGCGTAGTGAGCGTAGTGAGCGTAGTGAGCGTAGTGAGCGTCCTGAGCGTCCTGAGCGTAACGAGCGTAACGAGCGTAACGAGCGTAACGAGCGTCCTGAGCGTCCTGAGCGTCCTGAGCGTCCTGAGCGTAGTGAGCGTCCGGAACGTAGCGAGAGATCTGAAAGGAACGAACGCCCCCGCCGCTCGGAGCGCTCTGAGCGACCGAGACAGGACCGCGAAGAACAACCTGAACAGCGTCACCGTGAAGAACGCGATGATTCAAGGACCGAAGCTGGTCATGGCCGTAACAGAGGTCGCGAAGAGCGTCCGCCGCTTCCGCGCAGCTCATCGGACACCGAACCGGTCGCTTTGCCCAGTGGACGGAACATCCGAAGTCGCGGTCCGAACGATCCCCCGCGTCGCGTCCGACTTACGGACGAGATGCGTGAGAAACTCGATCACGAGTCAAGCAGCGAAGAAACTCCGCAGCGCTCGCGTAGTAGACGGTCGCCTCGGCCCGAGCGCGAATCTAGCTCTCGTGAATCTAGCTCTCGTGAATCGAAGGATCGCGAACCCCAAGATCGGCAGCGCGAAGACTCAAGCAATGAACGTCCCGCGCGGCGACGTAGGAGCCGAGAAGATTCCGTAGAAGAGCGCCCGAGCCGTTCCCGCCGAGATCGGAACGACAATGCGAGAGGATCTGAGAGCCAACAAGATCTCCCGCGTAGTCGGCCCCGTCCGGCCCCGGAACGCAGCTTTGACAGCGAGTCCGAGTTGCCTAGATCCGAAGATCAACGCCCCCTAAGCCGCGGTGAAGTTCTTGGTGAACCCAAGCGCGAGCCGCGTCGCCAATCTTCGCGCGAAAGTTCGCGCAAAAGTTCGAGCCGCGACTCCGATCGCGGACCCCGCCGCCCCCGTCGCGACCCTGAACCGAAACTAGAGTCCAAGCCCATCCGCAAAGAGCGTGCCCCCCAAGCCGAACAAAGCAATCGCCCCTCATCCGGCGGCGGTTTCGGCAGCGGCGTCTAAGCTTACTTTTTCAATTATTATGTCCGGCTCATTCAAAGTCACTTTCAATCCTGGTGCTATCGAGGTCGAAGTCGATAGCACCCAGATCCCCTATCAACGCGATGGCGCACCGGGTTCGATCCTCGACATCGCCCTGGGCAATGACAACGAAATCGATCACGCATGTGGTGGTGTCAACGCTTGTTCCACTTGCCACGTTCGCGTCACGGAGGGCTTCGACTCCCTTTGCGAAATTAGCGAACAAGAGGAAGACATGCTGGATAATGCTCCTGGTGTTACGGAGCACTCGCGCCTCGCGTGCCAGGCCGTCCCGAACGGCAGCTGTAATCTGACCGTCGAAATCCCCAGCTGGAATCGCAATCACGCCAGCGAGACCCACTGATCCAAAAGCCCCATGCAAATTCGCCTCTCCAATCCACGCGGGTTTTGCGCAGGTGTCGACCGCGCCATTGAAATTGTCGAGCGCGCGCTCGAACGCTATGGCGCCCCGGTCTACGTTTTGCACGAGATCGTGCACAACCGACACGTACTCGAAGACCTGCGTTCACGCGGGGTTCGCTTTGTTGACGACCTCGACGCCATTCCGAGCGGGGCCGTCACAGTCTTCAGCGCCCATGGCGTGTCGGATAACGTTGAAAAAATCGGACGCGACCGCGAGCTGCGCGTCATCGACGCCACCTGCCCATTGGTCACAAAGGTTCACACTCAAGCTCGACTCTACGGTAACGAAGATTACGAACTGATCCTTATCGGCCACCCCGGCCACCCGGAGGTCGAAGGCACAGAAGGCCGCTTCCCCGGCAAGGTGCACATTCTCTCCACTCCTGAAGAGGTGCGTTCACTGGTCGTCGAGGACCCCTCGCGCTTGGCTTACGTCACGCAGACGACGCTGTCAGTCGACGATACCCGCGAGGTGATCGACGCCCTTTGCGAGAAGTTCCCGGGCATCCAGGGTCCCGATTTAACGGACATCTGCTACGCGACGCAAAACCGACAAGACGCCGTCCGTGAGACCGCCAAGGAAGTCGACATCTTGATCATCGTGGGTTCATCCAACTCCTCCAATTCCAACCGTCTTCAGGAACTTGGACTTCGCGCAGGCGTTCCCTCCTACCTCGTCGATCATCCAGACCAGATCAAGCCCGAGTGGTTCGATGGCGTAAAAGACATCGGAGTATCTGCCGGTGCGTCGGCTCCAGAGGTGCTCGTACAATTGATCCTGGACCAGATTCGTACTCTGGGCGTATCCTCGATCGTCGAAGTGCCCGGTCAAGAAGAGAATTTGGTGTTCAAGTTGCCTGCAGGGCTGATCGAATAGGCGACATTTCGGGATTGCTTTCGATTCTTCGCAGAGAACGAGACACAGAATTAAGTCGGCTTAGTACACAGCCCCTATGGAAAACGTGTCAGTCCATCTCTCCGAATATGAGCTCGATCCTTTGCCGCTGCAGAGGATCAACCGGCCGCCTCTGGACGAACGGAGCGGAAAGTACCGATTGAGGTTTGCTCGAAACACTCGCGACCTGCAAGGCTGCATGCGCCTGCGCTACGAGGTGTTCAACCTTGAGCTCGGAGAAGGCCTGGCGGAGTCGGAGAGTAGCGGCCTCGATCGCGACCGCTTCGACGACGTTTGCGACCACCTGATGGTGATCGATGAGAAGACCGAAGAGGTCATTGGAACCTACCGCATGCAAACCTGGGAGATGGGCCAAGGCCCCATGGGTTTTTACTCCGCGGGCGAGTACGACCTCTCCGGGATCCCGAGTGAATTCATCGAATCCTCAGTCGAGCTCGGCCGCGCGGCGGTTGCGCTTCACAACAGGGACAAGACCGTGCTCTTCTTGCTCTGGCGTGGATTGATGGCCTATCTGCGCTGGAACCACAAGCGTCACTTCTTTGGGTGCTCGTCGATAACGAGTCAGGATCCAGAGGAGGGACTTCAAGCCTACGACTGGCTGAAGAGATCCGGGCACATCCACAAGGAGTTTGAGGCCCTTCCTTTGTCTTCCTATCGTTGCGACTCTGGGCCACGCGAGACGTTCGCGGGCGAATACGCGATCCCTAAGTTGTTCGCACTGTACATTCGCTACGGCGCGAAACTCTGTAGCCCGCCCGCAATCGACCGCGAGTTTGGCACGATCGACTTTCTGACCTGGACAGACACCAAACGCATGGGACGGCGACAGATCGTCATGTTGTCGCGCGGCTTACCAAAGGGTCCTCGAACCAAGTAACAATGACGGCGCTGCGCATCGCTTGGAAGCTACCTGCGATCTCGATCGCCTTTGGCACATCAGCGCTCTCTATGGGCGTTGAAAATCTAATCGGGCGCGTGCTACCTGGTGGACACCTGCGCCGGCAAAACCGTATTGTCAGGCGCTGGGCAGGATGGATGAATCGTATCCTGCAAATCCACATCACTGTCCAAGGTCCGCCGCCACCCGCCCCCTTCATTATGGTTTCGAATCATCTCTCGTACACCGACGTACTAGTGTTGATGAGCCAGACGGATGCGCGCTTACTTTCCAAGTCTGAGGTTGCCTCTTGGCCATTACTTGGTCGACTGGCAAAGATCGGGGGAACTCTATTCATTAACCGCAAGATGCGCGCGGACATCCCGCGTGTCTTGGAGGAGATCAAAGCGACACTTTCCTTGGAACGTGGAATCGTCATTTTCCCAGAGGGAACAAGTAGCGCGGGCCTGGAAGTGATGCCCTTCAAAACCTCGCTCTTCCAAGTTGCGGCAGCAGGCGACTTCGAGGTCGTGACCGCCGCAATCCGCTACACCACAGGCGCCGGGGACCCCTCCGCGCAATGGTCCGTTTGTTGGTGGGGCGACATGGGGTTTGGAGCTCACCTGCTCGGGCTGATGCGACTTTCGCGGGTGAATGCGCAGGTAACTTTTGCGGAGGAACACCTGCGGGGATCGGACCGCAAGCAACTCGCTCAGGCAGCCTGGGCTTCAGTGGATTCGATGTTTGAACCGGTATGCAGCGAACTTGGCGAAGATCAGAGCGCGTGACGATTCCGGCTACCACATCCAAGCGCAAGAAGGTCGCCAAGCTACTCCTCGGTCTGTGGCTGGTCAGCTTGATCGCTTCGCACTTGTGGTGGAGGACGAACCCAAGCACACCGGAGATGAGCCCAGGGGATCAGCAGGTGCTTCTGACGGTCGTCCTGAATGGAGAACGCGGAAGAGAGAAGGTCCGCATGAGTTATCGAGCCTTCGGGTCGTCAGACGAAGACGCAACGACCCTCATGCTCTTGCATGGCAGTCCGGGAACACTGCAGGACTTCGATCAACTTGCTGCGCTCTTCTCGCCGGAGCTGCGCATCCTGGTCCCGGACCTGCCCGGCTTCGGCAAGTCCGAAAAGGATCTTCCGGACTACTCCGCACGCGCCCATGCCATTTACCTGGCCGAGTTCATTGAACTCCAAAAGAACGGTCCAGTGCACTTGGTGGCCTTCTCGATGGGAGGCGCAATTGCCAGCGAACTGGCCGACTACGCACCAGAGCTTGTGGCGTCGATCATGCTCGCTTCCGCACTTGGGGTGGAGGAATTAGAGCTCTTCGGGAACCATGAACTGAACCACTTGATTCATGGTGCCCAGCTCACTGCGATCGAGGCCTTGCGTTGGATCTTGCCCCACTTTGGTAGTGCGGATCGGTGGGTGCTTGGACGCTCCTACGCGCGCAACTTCTATGATACGGATCAGTCGCGTATTCGTGGCTGCCTCGAGCGCTTCCAAGGCCCCATGCGCATTCTTCATGGGAAGCGCGATTTCCTGGTGCCGATCGAAGCGGCGCGTGAAAGTGCCCGCATCGTTCCGCAGAGTGAATTGATCGAACTCGATGCCAGTCACTTCATCCTCTGGACGCAAACTGAACTCGTCGCGAAAGAGGTCGAGGATTTTGTAGACCGTGTAAAGAAGGGAAACGCGACAACACGCTCTATGGCGAGTAGTGAGCGTGAGGAGCAGGCAGCGCTAACCTTCGATCCAGCGAGCGTCCCCCCCGCAAGCGGCCCAACACTCCTGCTCTTGATGCTGCTCTTTGTGATCGGCACTTTGATCAGCGAAGACCTGACGACAATTGCTGCGGGATTGCTCGTTGCGCAGGGCCGTCTTGACTTCATGCCCGCCGCCTTCGCCTGTAGTTTCGGAGTCTACATCGGCGACATGGGCTTGTTTCTCGCGGGACGCTGGTTGGGACGACCGGTTGTTGAACGCCGCCCACTCTCTTGGTTCCTCACCCCCGCCGCACTCGAACGGGCTTCCGCTTGGTTTCAAAAGCAGGGAGTGAAGACGATCTTCCTCTCGCGCCTAATGCCCGGTTTGCGCCTGCCGACGTACTTTGCAGCGGGTGTCTTGAAAACGCCGTTCTCGACCTTCGCCTTCTACTTCTTCCTGGCGGTCATCTTCTGGACTCCCTTGCTGCTCGGCTTCTCCGCATGGGTTGGCACGGAAGCCCTCGAAGTCATTGAGGAGTGGGGTTTCCCTGCAGTCGTCGGACTGCTCATCTCTCTGGTTCTGTTCGAGCGGGTCGTGCTGCGCCTGTTCACTTTCCGCGGACGCCGTTCACTCCGCGGGAGTTGGATTCGTTTGACGTCCTGGGAGTTTTGGCCTCCGACTGTGTTCTATTCGCCAATTGTCATCTACATCCTTTGGCTAGCGATTAAGCACCGTAGCTTGGTGCTGTTCACCGCTGTCAATCCATCGATTCCCACCGGTGGTTTCATCGGTGAGTCGAAGATGCAGATCCTTGCCGGTCTTGATCAATCGAGCGGGTTCATGGCACGCCACCAACTGGTCTCGGCGAAGGCAGACTGTGAATCCCGCGAGCGTGCGGCTTTGGATCTGCTCTCCCAGTTGGATCAGCCCTACCCCGTCGTACTCAAACCGGACGTGGGTCAACGCGGGTCAGGCGTACGAATCATCAAGAGTGAAGAGGAGCTGCTCGCAGCCCTTGGCGAACTCACCATCGATCACATCCTGCAGGAGTTCGTTTCCGGTCCGGAGTTCGGCGTGTTCTACATTCGCCGCCCGAACGAGGAGCGCGGGCGCATCTTCTCGATCACGAAGAAAGTCTTCCCGTACGTTGTTGGCGACGGTACACACACCCTGGAAGAACTCATCTTGCTCGATCCTCGCGCGGTTGCAATGGCACCTGTGTTCTTGGAGACGCATGCAGCCCAACTCAGTGACGTCCCTCTGCTTGGCGAACAAGTCCAACTCGTTGAGCTCGGCACCCACTGTCGCGGAGCCATCTTTGTAAACGGTGCGGAATTGAATTCTCCCGAGCTACTCAGCACCTTCGAGACGCTCAGCAATAGCTTCGAGGGCTTCTATTTTGGACGCTATGACGTGCGCGCAGAATCAGAGGAGGCTTTTCGCGCAGGGCGCGGCTTCAAGGTCCTTGAGCTAAATGGCGTGACCTCGGAAGCGACGCACATCTACGACCCCAGGACCCCCCTCTTTGAGGCCTGGCGTGTGCTCTTTGAGCAGTGGCGTATCGCTTTTGAAATTGGAGCCGCCAACCGCTTGCGAGGGGCCAAACCGGCCAGCGCCGCCGATCTCCTGGCTGAATACCGGGCTTACCGGCGAAATAGCGTCTCCCACAAGAATTAGGCGGGTAGCTCTCCCGTGAAATTAGAGGGAGAAAAGCGTCAACAGACCCCAGCGGCACGCGTCGAAGCTCGTGATGGTGAGAAACTCCGTTCCACAAGAGAGCCAAAGGATATGCGCTTGAAAGAGTCGCAACCTGCGGGCGCCTGTGATCCGGACACTGAAGCTCGCCAAATTGCGCTAGCGAGGTCCGGTGATCTGGAGGCATTTGACTGCCTCGTGAGACGGCACTTCGCCCGCATCTACGCCCTCCTATTTCGCATGATCGGCAATCACGAAGACGCAGAAGACCTGGCACAAGAGTGCTTCATCAAGGCTCACAAGTCCCTTGATAGGTTCCAGGGAAAGGCCGCCTTTTCGACTTGGCTGTACCGCATCGCGCTTCACTTGTCGCGCGATCAGTACCGGCGCAGGCAGAGTGCGCCACAGATCGCCCTTGGGTTTGAGGGAAGCGAGCTTGTGAGTAAAGCTCAGGGCCCGCAGGAACAAACTTCGCGCAAGGAACTCATGGATGGCATGCGTAATTCGCTCGAGCGCCTCCCGCACAGGTTGCGGGCCGCATTGATTCTGCGAACGCAAGAAGGCATGGAGTATGAGGAGATTGCAAGCGTACTCGGCATAGGAGTACAGACAGCTCGTGTGCACGTAATGAAAGCGAGGCGGCAGTTGGAACAGTGGCTGCGAGAGTGGTGCGGAGAGGAGCAGTCATGAGCCGTCAAGGAATTCGCTGCCGCGTTGCACGACGTGCAGTTCTATTGCAAGCAGATGATCGCTTGAGTCTTGAGCGAGAATTCGATTTGGAAGCGCACCTTGAGCAATGCGCTGCATGCAGCTCTCTAAAGCGGAACACAGATCAGGTTGGCGACCTGCTCGCTTCCCTGCCAAGCCCAGCGCTCCAGGGACTGAACGTCGAGGCCTCCGTTGTTGCGATCCGCTCCGCACTGACCCCGAAAACATCGGGAGTAGATTCTCCGAGGCCCTCCAAGCTGAAGCCGACATTCGCGCTTGTCGCCGCGGCGGCCGCTGGAATCATCGCCGTCTTCATGTCGCAGAGTGTCCCATCACAAAACGAACAAACTCCTGCTATCGCATCGCGGTCAGTAGGACACAGCGCTCCGCTCGAAGCGATTGCACCCAAGACGGAGCCGGCGCAGGAAGCGGAGACAATCGATGCCGACCGCATGCAAGCGACGAGGCTTTCCCTCCGAAACTTGCTGATCGAATCCTATGGCTCTCCGGCTGGCGAAATCGATCGCGCAGCCGCCATAGCCTTCGCCGATCGCTTTGAAGCCGCTTCCCTCGACCTACGACTCTCCGATTGGCCGGTGCGCCGCATCGTTGAGGGCTTGTTGGAAAGTGATGAACTCGAGACCTCCCGCGCAGCAGCACGCTACTTGGGCGTGCGTGGGGATCGCAACTCTCACAACCGACTGTTGCGTGCGCTGGATAAGGAGCCGCTGGCAAGGACGGTGACCCTTGCCTTTAGGGATGCCGAGGAACGCGGAGCGCAAGGGCTCGGCCAAGCACTCGCGCTTCCTGCACAACGTGAGCTCGCCCTCCACTCCCTGCTTCAGCTCGAACCGAGTTTGGCAGCAACGACGATTGGCGCGGCCATTCGTGATGAGCGCTCCAACACTGACACAACACACTCCAGCAGCGACGATCTACTGAATAGCCTTGCGGACCTCGGCGTGCCTGGATTTGAAACTCTTTTTGATCTGTGCACTGCGGAACTCCTGACGGCGCAGCAAGTGATTGAGCTAGCCCAAGAGACACCCGCCGCGGCGGATTGGAGCTTGGGCGCACTAAGCCATACGCCCCGCAGAAACTTCCTTGATTTGCGACTCCAGCTCGCCGCAAGTTTGGCCCGCGAAGACGCTCTCGAGCCGATCGCTACGATGTTGGGTCAGAGAGAGCAGCAGAGCGTGGCGATGCGTTGGCTCCCACTCGTTCCAGGTTCAGAGACGGTCTCGATTCTGATTGAAGTGGGTTCACATCCGCATGTATCGGGCGAGGAGCTACTCGCGATGTACCGCGCTGCGCTTGAGGCTGACTCTCTTCGTTTCTCTATTGTCGCAGAGGATCTACTCGAGTCCGGCGAGACGGCATCCGTGGTTGCCTTCGCCGAACTCCTCGTCTCAACAGAGTCGCCATTGGCACTCGATGCCATCATCGCAATGTGTCGCTCACAGGAGATCTCAAGCGACCTGCGACAAGAGTTGGTTCTGACAATTGGTGCTCTGGGCGACATCTCCCACGCTTCCGCGCTAGACCACATATTGACCACCCTTGGGCCGGATGACAGTCATCTCGCTGCTTGCTGCATGGTCAGCTTGCACCAGCTCAAGGCCAAAGACGAGTTGCAATTCGCGCTAGCGGATCTCGACTTGCGAGCCTCGCAGAACATCCAACATCACTTGCTTCGCCACGACGGTGGAACAAGAACTCGCCCCGCCATTTACAAGATCGCACGTGAGCTCAAGCCCTATCTGAGTGAACGAGAGAACCCGAACTGGAGAAGCAACCTATGAATCCCTTACCGCTCGTCCTTTGCATTTCACTGCTTGGTGGAAGCACACTTGAACTTCCCGACGCTGTCGTGTCCGCAACAACAGATTCGGTTATTCGGCGCTATGACCTTTCCGCTTTGGAAAAGAGATCACGTGGTTATCAAAGCCACAACTCGCTGCTTGTGGGAGCTAGCGTAGTCGGACAGGACTACCTGGAGTTCTACGGCAAGTTGCAGGCTAGTAACCAGCTACAGTTTGACCCCGAACAAGCCTATAGCGTAATCCTTGAGATTCTTGGCGAAGAGTTCGAGTACGAAGGACGCCTAGTCAACGGCAATGTGGACACCGGGTTGATCATCAAGGGCCCAGAAGCACTACATCGGAGAGTCCAGGCCATCATTGATTTCTTCAGCCGAAGCACGACAAGCGACTCGTCCTTTCAGGTCGATCTAATCAGTCTCGCGGCAGGCAGTGAAGCCTCCCCTCTACCTGTCGGTATCGTCAGCTTGGAACAAGCCGAGAAGCTCTTGGGGGCTGCTCGACGAGGGGGTACCGGAGAGTCCTACTCCGTCCCCTTGAACCCCATGGCAGTTTCCCACCACGACTCAAGTACGGCGCACACGTTACTGGTCGACTACGACCTTGAAATCTCGGAACGAGCCTTCATCTACGATCCGGTTCTCGCAATAGCCCTTACAGGAATGCGCTTCCAAGTAACTGCCTCTCCCGCTGCGAATGGTTGCAACGTATCCCTGGCCTTGCTGCACGGTTCAAAGATCGAAGATGTCAGGGAACTCTCGGTCAACCTCCAAGGAAAAATCTCTAGCGATACAGGCCCGTCTTACCAGAAGGGTCCCCGGACGGTTCAAAGCCTGAAAATTGCCCAACGATCGTTTGCGCTGAACACGGCAATCCCGACCGGAAAGGCACTCATCGTACGGTCCAATACAAGTGAAGAAGACTCCGACAAGTCCCAATACATTGTCCTGCGTCAAACCGGGGGTGCGTTGGTTCCGTCCTTCTCTGCCGATGCAAGTGCAACGGGAGCCCCGATCCAGTTGGTACGAGTTGACTCTTTCGCAAACCGCAGGCTCCAATTCCACGGGCTACTTACCGAATCGCCCCAGCAATTGATCAGATTGGGCAGACAGCATCTCTTCGATTCGAACCCCTTCATGTTCAAGTTCACGGACGCCGACTACGACTCGGAAATCGACACTCTTGACAGCATGACGCCACATCTAGAATGCAGCATAGAAGGGTCTTGGCTGATTGCACTCCCGTCGAATTGGAAGGACAAGGAAAGCTCCCAGGGAGACACAACAAAAGTCAGCATTCAAAGTGCGCTGGCTGAATTCTTGCCGAAGAGCGAAGTGGTGACGGTAACGATGCGTGCAATTCAGCTCGGACGAAAGAGCCAACATGAAGTGAGCTGCACCCTGCCGCTGCGCGTAGGTGATCCATCCGCCGCCGTGGTTGGTGTCGAATCGAGGAGTGTCACGGGATACGACGTTGAAGTCGCACAGGGGTCAGCAGCAAGCGATCCGATTTCCGGAGTTCACTTGAATGGCATGGCAGTCCAAATCCATCCCAAACGTGTGGCCAATGGCGGCCTAACTCTTCAGTTGACTGGCCTCGTATCACTGGTCCGCGAGTCATCTATTTTCGATTCCCACAGCCCAACCCACGCACCCATTCAACTCGACACCTTCGACCGTCTCGTCCTCGATCGGACGGTGCGCTTTGATGGTACAGCTGGGCAAACGGTGATCGTCGGAAACTCTGCTGGCAATGCCCAGAGCAGCGGAATCCGCCTTGAGCTGACCCTGCACTAAATTCACATTGGCAGCAGATACGCTCCCTCGCGTAACATGTTGCTATGACGAATATCGAACCCAGTAAGGCGGACCACTTCACATTCGGACTCTGGACGGTTGGCAACCCTGGGCGCGATCCTTTTGGGGAATCAGTGCGCCCAGTTCAGAATCCGAATCACTTGGTTCGCAAGCTGGCGGAGTGCGGTGCTTGGGGTGTGAACTTGCACGACAATGACCTCGTGCCCTTCGGCGCGAGCGCGAGCGAACGGGACACGATCGTTGCTGAGTTCAAGGCCACGGTCGAGGATTGCGGAATGGTGGTGCCGATGGCCACCACCAACCTCTTCTCTCATCCGATCTTTAAGGACGGCGCCTTCAGCGCCAACGATCCGAAGGTGCGCGCCTTTGCAATTCGAAAGACGATGGATGCCATCGACCTGGGTATCGAACTCGGCGCCAAGACCTACGTCTTTTGGGGCGGACGCGAAGGCACCGAAGCCGACGCTTGCCGCGATCCGCGTACAGCGATCAAGCGCGTGCGCGAAGCGATGAACTTCCTCACAAGTTACGTGAAGGACAACAACTACGACCTGCGTTTTGCTCTCGAGGCCAAGCCCAACGAGCCGCGTAGCGACAACTACTTCCCGACGACCGGCCACATGCTGCACTTCATCTCGACGCTTGAGCACCACGAGATGGTCGGCGTCAACCCAGAAGTGGCCCACGAGGTGATGTCAGGACTCTCCTTCCCCCATGCTGTTGCTCAAGCGATGGAAGCGGACAAGCTCTTCCACATCGATCTCAACTCGCAGAAGATTGGACGCTACGACCAGGACCTGCGCTTTGGTTCGGAGGATCCCAAACAAGCGATGTTGCTGATTCGTTTGCTCGAAGGGACTAGCGGCGGAGATCGCTACATCGGTCCGCGCCACTTCGACGCCCATGCCTATCGATCGGAAGACGAGGCTGGTGTTTGGGACTTCGCGCGTGGCTGCATGCGGACGTACAAGATCTTGCACGAGCGCGCCAAAGCCTTTGACTCGGACCCGGAAGTGCGAGAGTTGATTGCGGAGCAGCACGACGAATCCCTCGAGTCGCTCACCCGCGAGTACAGCACGGCCAATGCAGCAGCGCTGCGCAAGCAAGAGATCGATCCGCGCGCAGTTGCCAAGAAGGGACTGCGTTACGAGCGACTCGATCAATTGATGATTGAGCACCTGCTGGGAGCCAAGTAGCTGCTGGGCAGCTCACTGCGCCGGACCCGTCTAGCCCACCAGCGTGGCCCGAAAGCGCTTGCCCTTGATCCTTCCTTGGTTCAGGCGATCGACGGCGTCCGGTCCGCACTTCTTCGCCACGGCGACGTAGGAGAGCTTTTCCTGGATCTCGATCTTGCCGACATCACTGCCCTTCAAGCCGCCGGCTTCTCCGGTCAATGCACCGAGAAGGTCGCCGGGCCGGACGCGATCCTTGCGGCCGCCCGAGATCAAGATCGTCGCCATCTTGGCTTGGCCGGCTAAGTTCGAGAGCAATTCGCGCACGTCAGGCTCGCTGTCTCGATTGCGCCTCAGATGTTCGACGGTCTTCCCAGTCAGTTCTTCAGCGGCTGCAATGCGCGAGTCTTTGGAACTCGTCGTCAAGGAGATGGCCACACCTTGTCCGCCCGCGCGGCCCGTGCGCCCGATGCGATGCACATAGATCTCCGGTTGCGGAGGAAGCTCGTAGTTGATGACAAGATCAAGGCCCTGAACATCTAAGCCGCGCCCCGCGATGTCCGTCGCCACCAAAATGCGCACGCTTTGATTGCGGAAGCGCGCCAAGACTTGGTCGCGATGGAACTGCTCCAAGTCACCGTCGAGGCGATCCACGCTCAAGCCCGCGTCTGCTAATTTATTCACGAGCTTCGAGACGGTTGCCTTGAAGTTACAGAAGATCAGCGCGGACTCGTGAGGATGCTCGTGCAGGAGCCAACACAGTGCGTTGAAGTGCTCTTTCGAATCAGCGACGAGTTGCAGTTGACGAATGTCCGGCAACTCCTCCTTGGGCTCTTCGATCGTGACGCGCTGCGCGTTGTTTTGGTACGTGCGACTGATGGTCTCGATCCCAATCGGGAAGGTCGCGGAGAAGAGCACGGTTTGACGGAAGCGCGGGAGCTCGCGCAGGATTGTGCTGACCTCAGCCCCGAAGCCCATGTCGAGCATGCGGTCGGCTTCGTCAAGCACGACTGTTTTGATCGTCGTCGCATCCATGAATTCACGCTCCAAGTGATCGAGCACTCGACCAGGAGTTCCGATCACGATGTGCACTCCGCGGGCTAGCGCTTCCCGTTGCGGCCGTGAGGGCTGTCCTCCCACAACTTCTAACACCACGAGCCCCGCATGACCGCGCGCCAGCTTGCGTACTTCACGCGCGACTTGCGCGGTTAGTTCGCGCGTCGGACACAGGACCAGCGCTTGGAGTTGACGGGTCCCGACATCGATGTTCTGGAGAATCGGCAGGGCAAAAGCCGCCGTCTTGCCGCTTCCCGTTTTGGATTGGCCGACGATGTCTTTGCCGGCCAGCAAGGCCGGAATCGCCGCCGATTGAATTGGGGTAGGTTCCGTATAGCCGAGCTCACTGACCACGGCCAAGAGTTCCGGCGAGAGGGAGAGCGCTTTGAATGAGGGTTGCACGCGGGGACTATCGCGGATTTCGCTCATTCGCACAACTCCTGGTCCCGAGGACATCGCCAAGGAAGCTCCTGCTGCGGTGATACGCTTCGATCCAGAGCCTGCTACCGTGTCTATATGACAGAATTGCGCCCCTACCCCTTTGGGCATCTTGTTCGCCGTGCGCTCCAGGAATTGGAGCACGAACAGAAGCTCTTCGACCTGCCAATCGCCCATGGATTCTTTGGCGATGAGCAGTTGGACCTCTCGGTCAGGATGCACGGACAGCGCGCATCCTCGCCCTTGGGACCGGCCGCCGGTCCGCACACTCAGATGGCGCAGAACATTGCGCTCTCCTGGATGGCTGGCTGTCGCGTGATGGAACTCAAAACTGTCCAGGTCAATGATCGGCTCGAGATTGCTCGGCCGTGCATCGACATGCAGACGGTCGGTTACAACATCGAGTGGAGTCAGGAACTGCGCATTCAAGAATCCTTGGAGGAGTACGTCAAAGCTTCCATGTTGCTTGAGATCCTAAAGGAGAGCCAGCTACTTCCGCTGACCTCCAATTTTGGCGAGACCCTCTTCGATCTAAGCCTCGGCTACGACCTCAAAGGGATCCGGCACCCAACAGTCCAAGCCTTCATCGATTCGATGGGCGACGCGAGTGCAGTCATCGATCGTTTGCGAAAGGAAATACCCGTTGAGCTCGCTAGCTATCGCGATCTCGACTTCAACGTCTGCATCTCCAATCAGGTCACGCTGAGCACCTTCCATGGTTGCCCGCCTTCGGAGATCGAACGCATTGCGGAGCATCTGCTTGAGGAAAAGGGCCTGCACACGATCGTTAAGCTCAACCCTACCTTACTAGGCCCGAAACGTCTCAAAGAGATCCTGCACGGCACGCTCGGCTACACCGAAGCCAACGTCCCCCTCGACGCATTTGATGAAGACACTCATTGGGATGAAATGGCCGCATTCTGCGAAAGGCTTGAGCAGCTCGCACAAAGAGTTGAGCTTGGCTTCGGTGTCAAGTTCAGCAATACGCTGATCGTTCGGAACCATCGTGACTTCTTCCCCAAGAGCGAAGAACGCATGTATCTCTCCGGTGCACCATTGCACGTGCTCGCTACGACTTTGGTCGCGGACTTCCGTGAGCAGTTTGGCATGCGCTTCCCGATTTCCTTTTCGGCGGGAATCGATCGACACAACTTCGCTGACGCGACAGCGATCGGCTTGGTGCCTGTGACAACCTGTAGTGATCTTCTCAAGACCGGTGGCTATCGCCGCGGTTCCAAGTACTTCAAATCCCTTGCTGACAGAATGCATGCGGTTGGTGCGCTGAACCTGGGGGAGTTCTCCATTCGCGCCTTCGGATTGGGAGCGCAAGCGCTTGGTCAACTCAAAGGCATCGACCCGGAAACGCTCCAAACTTGCCAAACGGCTTTGGATACGGGCACATGCCTTAGAACCGCTGTTGGCGAAGTGCTCTTTGAAGAGTGGGTTCGTGGCGCCCAACAACTTGGAACGCAACACTACGCCAGTCAAGTCACTACGGATCCGCGCTACGCCCTGGCAAAGAATTCCAAGCTCCCTCCGAAGATGGGGCGCGACCTCAAGACCTTTGATTGCGTTGCCTGTGACAAGTGCGTGCCCGTCTGCCCCAATGGCGCGAACTTCTCATTCCGGATCGAGCCTTGCGAGA
>JBLIOI010000033.1:0-39201 GCA_047639675.1 Planctomycetota bacterium
AGACTATGGCTTGCACCTCGCATGAGAACCAGCGAGCTAGGACATGATGAGCTTGCGATAGGCCAATTTGCCAAGTTCCTTTCTAAGACGAATGAGCGGGGGGAATTTCGGTTTGATGGAGTTGCTTGCGCGCCCCAATTCTTCAGTCTTGGCATCCAAGCTAAAGGATTCGTTGAGCAACACCTCGAGCTCCCGACTGAAGTCAGCGCGGACATGGAAATTCAAATGGAGCGGATCAGGGGTATTGGTCACATCGCAGGCCGCGTGCTTCACGAGGACGGCACATCAGCGGGGGGCGCGACAGTTTGTTTTGGAGAAAACAACAGTGTGATCTCAGACGCTTGGGGCAGGTTTGATTTGCTGCTTGAGACGAGGCCGAGTTCTCTAGAACTGACAGCACTCCTAGGTGGGTTCCAACCGGGAACAGCGGTCGTAGACGATGTAATGGTCGAAGGCCAGGAAGGTGTGTTGCTCTGTCTCGGCGGGCATTCCCTTTCAATCACCGGGCGTGTCGTCTCGTCAACAGGTGAGGGTGCAGAGGGGTGGGGTGTTGGTATTACCAATGGACTGGAGCTCACCCACTTGTCACTTCCACCTCGCTTCGCGGAACAATTCGCAATGGAGGGAGACCGCTTCTTATCTAGCTCTGATGGAGGCTTCGAAGTGTCCGGACTCCGAACGGGGGTCTATTACGAGTTGTACGTTACCAATGCACAAACTGGGGAGACGCTGCTCGCCCCCCCATCGCTTGCGGGAACTCGGGACCTAGTAGTTGAAATTCCGGCAGAGGGGCTACTCTCACGCTTCGAGGGCCGCATCTTGGGCTTTTCCGGAGTTGGATTGGGCGGACTGCTCGTCAGCGCAACTATCGACCTCGAAACGAGTCAGGGGGCGTGGGAGCTCTCTAGCCTAGCGCAGGTCGTGACAAATACGGATGGTAGCTTTCGGCTCGACAATCTTCCACGAAGGCTATGCCGCTTGAATGTTAGCGGGGATTTACTCTTCATGCCTGCAGGGTTTTCTCTTGAGAGATTGATCAATGAGGATCGCGCCGACTTGATCGTCCAAGCGCGCTGCCCGGTAGTCATCCAGACTCTTGAAGATAATTATGACACGTTGCATGTGTTGGACGAGCATGGAGTGCGCTGGCCGATTGGGCTAGTAGGGGGGTACTCTGCGCCAGACCTAAACTTGGAGAGAGGTAAGACTGTTCATGTTTTCTTTCCCGAATGCGCTAGAGAAATAGTCCTCCTTCATGGCGGGGTCGAAATTGAGCGACGTGAGGTTGATATTCAGTTTGGAGAAGACAATTTTCTTGAGCTGTAGCGCGATAGTGAGCTGACTCTGGAATGAGTCTCTCCGATGCCTGGTCCTGACTTACCCTGTTGGATACGGATCCCTCAAGGCAACCGGTTCCTTTTCCGCCAACAGGCTGGAACAAAGTCAGCCCCTAAGGGCGACAAGGACAAGGTCTGGTGGAACGAGAGTGGCGTGAACCAAAACATGACCTTCCCTCCCCAACCGGATCCGATGAGCGGGATGCACTGCTGGCACCAAAAGGTGCGAGTGGAGGCTCCGAAGTCCGGCGATCACTATGGTGATGTGGAAGTCGACACAGACAAGTCCTGGGAGGTCTACTTGGAATGGAAGAAGAAGACCGTGCCTGCGCCTGGCCCCGGGGGCTTGCGACGGCCGCTTTGGATGAACCGCCCGCTGAAGCCAACGCCTGAGACTTATCAGATGTAAGTCGCCGGGATTCGCCGTTTCTAAAATTGCGGAGGCGATGCCTGCAGGAATTCTCCGCATGGCTGGCGTACGCTTCGCTCTCGATGTGTATTCAGGTGGTGAGATCGTTCGGGACTCGGACATCCTCCGAGGCAAGGCTCGTCGACACCGGTTACGGAATGGACGAAGCAGCCTCTTCGCGAGTCTTTGATCCTTGCTTACACCCAAGGTTGTGGGGAAGGGGACGGGAGAGGGGTTAACGACTTCCCACTGCATCGTTCAAGCACGCGACGGGTCAATAGAGGCCCACAAAGCCGCCATGGTCATGGGGCGAGCGCTGCGGCCCTCTTGCTGGCTATTGAATAGCTGGTCACCACGGGGATCGAGCTGGCTAAGTTTCAGCATGACCTCTCCGCAGGACTGCGAACCACATTCGTTGACGGTGAGCCGAGAGGCATCCAACTCGCGCGCCGAGAAGTGGCCCGATCGAGCTCCCAGTGCGCGACGTTTTCTGGTGCTGAGGACGTGTTCGGAGCCTTGAAGCAGGATCCACAAAGCTTCGATGTAGTCCTCTCGAAGCCTCATGAACCCGATGATCTCGTGCAAACCTTGGGGAAAGTTTGTGCGATGCGGCTGGTCGGGTTCGACGCGGATTCGCAGGTTTCAGGCGTTATCGGGACCATTTCCGCCGGAATTAGTACGGATTAGGGATATAGACCGGGAGGCAGGCGCTACGCTCCAAACCGTATTTGCAACTTCTTATTCCAGCCTGAATTCACGGTCTGCCGATAGGCCCCGAGCCTAGAAAGACCCGGGCTTGGCTTGTTGAAGCCGGCGGTCACTTGGTTTTGGGCACGGAGAACATGCGAACAAATAGCAATCAATTCGATCGTCGGTCTTCTGACAGGTGCCAGACCCTCGCGGGTCGGACAACATCATCGCGGGCGGGCTTCACACTGATCGAGATCATGATCTCGCTCGTGGTCTTAGTCATGACCCTACTGGGATTCTCTCAAGCGCTGATTAGCTCGATGGTGACCTCGCGGGTCAATCGCGAAGTCGCGGTGGCTACAGATGCCGCGCGGCACATCATCTCCGATCTACAGGGCGAAGCCTTCGACCAGGTTTTCGCGAACTTTAACAGTGGTGCCGCGGGCAACTTGCTGGGGAATACGGTCGTGACAAACAGCGGCTTTGCTATCCCCGGGCTGCGGGCAATGGCGGGCGACGCGGATGGATTCGTGGGAACAATTCGTATGCCAGAGAGCACTGTGATCGGCGTCATTCAACTCCGTGAGGACTTGAATGATGCGCAGCTTGGAATGCCGAGAGACCTGGATGGAGAAGGTCCCGGCGTGGACGCTGCTGATCATTCAGGAGACTACCTAATTCTACCCGTGGTGGTCGAAGTCGACTGGCTCGGCGCGGCGGGACCCGCACACCTTGAGTTCAAAACGATCCTGGCGAACTATTGAAAACTTCAACGACAAGTCGACTCGGAGCCCGCGCGGGCTTCACGCTTATTGAGGTTGCGATCAGCGTAACCTTGATTGCGATCATTGCCGCCTTTGCGGGCATGGTTAGCAAAACAGGGAACAGTGCCTACGAGGGAACTAGCCTAACGGCGAACTTGAACTCGAAAGTCAAGCTCACCTTGGATCGCGTCGCGCTGGAACTTCAGTTGGCCGCCAAGGACACCTTCTTCCCAACCATGGAAGTCGGCGTAACGAACACCTCCTCGTTGGTCTTTCAGCAACTCGTCGACATCCAAGCTGGCGCGCCTGTGTACGGGGGACCGACCGTTGGACAAGTCATGGCAATTCGACTCGTCATGGACGTTGGCGAAGTGGACGATGGCATTGATAACAATGGGGACGGCTTGATCGACGAAAAGCGCTTGGTCCTTGCCAGAGACCTTGGAGTGGAAACTCAGATGCTCGTAACCATCTGTCATGACGTCAGCGAGATGGCTGAAGGCGAAGTCGCCGGGGGGGGAGACGAGAACGGGAACGGCCTTATTGACGAACAGGGCTTCGACTTACAGCGCGAAGGTGACGTCATCACTATTCGCCTATCAATACAGCGGGTCAGTTCTAGTGGAGTGGTGCTGGAACGGACGGCAGAAACATCTTTACGGTTGAGGAACTAAACGGAAATGCATAGCGCGAAATTGAATTGTGGTGGTGCGAACAACAAGAGGCGTGGAGTCTCAATGTTGCTCGTTGCCTTTGTTATTATGGGGGTGTCTGTGCTATCGCTTGCGCTGTTCACCAATGTGAAGTCGACGGGCAAGGCCCAGCGGGGATCGCGAGAAACCTTCAACGCACTTCTGGTGACTGAAGCTGGACTCGCGGATGCGATGCTCATGCTGCGCAAAGGAGAAGAGGCAGACATCGGTAGCGCTCAGAACCCTGCTGGCTTCGGCTCTGCTTCGTATTGGGTGAGTGATGATGAGATCAGCCCGGGCACGCACTCTTTGGTTTCCACCGGCCTTGAGAACGGAGTGGGCGCTAGGCTCGAACTCGTTGTCAAAGCCGTTGCTTCAGGAACGATGGTCTGGGCAGCTTTCGGCGACGATGGCATGACCATGGACAGCAATGCCTTCGTGGACAGCTACGACTCTTCGGTTGGAACCGGTCTATACGAGGACCAGGTCGTCGATGGGCCCGGCCCCGATGACTACGCCTTGGGTAATGGAAACATCGGCTCGAACGCGGACGTTAGCATCCAGTCGAATGCAATGGTCTTTGGCGATGCGACCCCTGGCCCAACGGGTACGGCTAGCGCGATAGGTAACTCTGAGATCTCCGGGTCGACAACCCCTGCGCCTACCCTTATCGAGATGCCCGCGATTGTTGTTCCTTCGCTCAGTTCGAGCGGAGACGTCACGGTTTCTGGTGGATCGACTCTAAACATTCCTAGCGGCGACCATCGCTTTGATGGGTTCCTTCTGGACTCTTCGGCCATAGTAAACGTGGTGGGGCCGGCGACTCTTGTCATTGACAACTTCGAGATTTCGAGCAACTCTCAAGTGAATATCGATGCCACTAATGGGCTGGTCGAGATCTTCGTTCGCGGCAACTTCGTGATGGCTAGCAATACACTGATTGCGTCCACGACACTGACTCCTGCGGACATCAAGATCAACCTTCTCAGCGACAACGTCATCGACCCGGATGTTGAAATAGACCTCGATGAAGTTGACTTCAACTCAAATGCCAAGCTCTACGGAACCATCTATGCACCTAACGCATCGGTGGAGATTAACAGCAACTTTGAACTCTTCGGTTCCCTTGTCGCTGACCGTGTGCACTTAGATAGCAACTCACAGATCCACTTCGACGAAGCGCTTATGTCGGCTTCCTCTTCGGAAGACGTCAGCTTTGAGACGGTTGCCTGGAGGCAGCTACCTTACACGCACTAGTGCTGATCGCATGAGCTCTAAAACTCTCCGACTGTTCGCAATCTGCTTGCTGACGCTGCCGCTCTACGCTCAGCAAGCAGAGGGCGAGGACATGCCGTCTTACGAAGTCGAATCGATTCGGATTCTGCGTAGTCTGCGTGATCCCCGGGCGCCTGCGCCGGGAGTGCTCGGACATGAGCTCGCAAGCCTCGGCATCGAGATCGCAACTCCGCTTTTCGCCATTCTTGAGAGCCGCAAGGTTCCTGGCCTTGGCAAGGACGCGCCGCAGCAGCTCAGCGAGCGACAACTGGAAGCCATCCTTGTCAGTATGGAGGAATTTGGGAGCCGGCACATGATGCCTCTCTTGTCCAAGGACCCAGCCGGGATGACTTCCGTCGCCACGCGCCGGGCTGTCATCGATCTCTTAGGCGCTGTCGGTGAGAGTTCAGAACTAAGCGTACTCTTCACCCAAGGCTTGCTCGAAGAGGAGAAGGAACTCCATCGCTCTCTCGAGCCTCGCCTGCGCACGGCCCTCGCTTCGATCTTGACTCGAGACTCTCGTGCCTTTGAGGTAATCAGAGCTATCTGGCCTAGGTTGCCGGAGGCGATTCTGCCTGCGGTGATTCTGGGCATTGGCGAATCCGACGACCCGCTTGGCGTTGAAGTGTTGGGCGAGATGTACCACTTCAATTCGAGTCATGAGCTTCTGATCTTGGGCCAGATTTCACAAGTCGCGCCTTCTAGTCAGACGCAAGTGAATCGGGAACTCGTAGAGAAGATCGTTGGAAAGCTAGGCGCAGAGGATCGGCGCGTGAAGATGGCCGTTTGCCTGGCTCTCGGCAGATTGGAAGCCGCGAGTTGTGTGCCGCACTTGATCGAGCTGGTGAACTCCGAAGACAAGGGTTTGCGGCAGAACGCACACTGGGCATTGAAAGAACTGCTGAACCTAGATTTTGCAGCTTCTGTCGGCCTATGGCGCTATTGGTTCAAGGCCGAAGAACAATGGCTTGCGCGAGAGTATCCGCAAGTGATAGCCGGACTGAATGACCCCAGGGAAGCGACTGTTCGCAGCTCGCTGCGCTCAATCTCTGGGCACCAGCTCAACCGTCACGAACTGGCCATGTCCGTAGGCGAGGTCTTAGACAACCGCAGCGAAGCTGTTTGCCTGGAGGCCTGCAAGGTCTTGGAAGGCCTTGGATCACGCTGGGCAATCGCCTCCTTGATCACCGCCTTAGAAGATAAGCGCCCTCTAGTTCGAGAAGCGGCATTGCGCGCTTTGAGCGTGATCACCGGCGAGAAGCTCACTGAAGACCCAGAAGATTGGGCGCACTATCGAGACTTGGTCATGAACTAGGCCGCGGGGCCGGGGTCCTGGAATTGCGCCTTATTCCCTGGGAAAACCCCTCTCAAGACCTCAAAGAGCCGTCATCCCAGGTATTTGCTAGTTTGTCCCAACGTATTGGCGGCCGGCGGCAAATACATCTGTGACACCCATGACTGGTTCCCCCCAAACTGCTTCACTGACCGAACTCCTGTCCCACTCGGACTGGCTCCGGGTCTTAGCCCGAAAGCTTGTCGCTGATGACGCGACGGCTGAAGATCTGGTGCAAGAAACCTGGTTAGCAGCGATGAAAAATCCACCGACCGCTGGACGCCCTGCGCGCCCTTGGTTGGCGGAGATCGCTCGAAACTTGGCTCGCTTCCGACACAGGACTGAAGATCGGTTGAGAAGGCGGCAGACGGTGGTTGCGAAGGCGAAGAAGGAAGAACTCCTTCCTTCTTCGGCGGAGCTTGTGGAACAAGTCGAGACGGAACGCCAGCTCGCTTCGGTCGTTCTCGAACTCGATGAGCCCTTTCGGACCATCATGCTCCTGCACTACTTTCAGGATCTCTCTTTGGCTGATATCGCGTCACGCCAAGGGACGCCGCCCGGCACGGTGCGGTGGAGACATGCACGAGGGCTTGAACTCGTACGTGAACACTTGAACCTGAAAGAAGACAAGAATTGGTGTCTTGCTCTGTTCGCGCTCGCACGTGCCAATCCCCCGCTTGAGGTCTCGCAGCCTCAAGCCGGGGGACTCTCCACCGGGTCGTCGCTCATTGCGACGACCAAGGTCGCTGCTGTCGCTGCTGCGGCTGGCATCGCTCTTTGGGTGGGAATGCTGTCGGTAAACGACGAAGGCATCGAGTCTGGCGGGCTCGACGCGCTCGTAGTTGACAGTTCTGGGGGACGTTCGCGTCCGAATAGGGGAGGAGTTATTGGGTCGAGTTTGGCGGACGACACTCGGCGGGAGTCTGACGTTCAGCTCGACCCAAAAGCTCTCTTACTAGAGAAGCCAAGCGAAGCGGCGGGGGTAGTGGCGGTAGCAGCTTCCTTGCGCGTGCACCTCGTGGACAACGCTACCAGCGGTTCAACTGCTGGTCGGCGAATGGTGCTTCTCGATGAAGCAACCGAGTGCCATGTGGGGCTTGTGGACGACGATGGTTGGGCGATTTTCGAAGGTGTCGAAGGGCCCGCTTATGTATATGTCGCAAGACCCAATGGATTCGCTCATGTCGAACCAGTCACGCCGGGCGACTTGGAAATGTGGATCGAGTTGGACTTGGGATCTGAGCTCTCAGGAGCCGCCTTCCTCAATGGAAAGAAGGCTCCAGCTGGAATTGAGCTGACCTTGCTTCGAGACGGCTCTGCCTTTCGCGGGCGCGATTGGCCAGACCCGGTTTCCAATAGAATCTTTGCTGCTCTGGGAGCAGGTATCTCGGCCAAGACTCACACGGATGCTGCGGGTCGTTTTGAATTTACTGGTCTCTTGGAACATTGGAGCGGAGTGCTCTATGTGCCCGAAGCCTATGAACTCGGGGCGCAGCATCCGCCCGCAAACTCACGCTATGGCGGAGGCGAAGTTCGCTTTGTCGGACCGGCAAGGAAGGCTGAGGTGTACTTGCAACAGTCTCCTCGCGTCACCGGCCGAATATTGGATGGCCAGGGAGATCAGCCTGCGGTTTACGCCCAGATTTCTTGCGAAGTGACTAGCACGAGCGGTGAACGATTTCTGCGAGTGGGAGAGTCGCGTGGCACGGGGGAGTTTGAGGTTCAAATCCCGAATGTCGAACTGCAGTCCGTACGCTTGTCCTATTCCCGCATTGGCGGGCAGGGGTATGCGGAACTAACAACTTGGCCCAATGGCCTGCCCGGATTGCTTGAATTTGGAGACCTCCTACTTGCAACGACTGTGGCATGGCCGGTCCTCGTTGTTGACAGGAATGGCGACCCGATTGAGGGCGCAGCCATCTGGGGTGGAGATCTCGGCCCCGAGAGCCTGAAGACAAATAGTGAAGGACGCGCTGAGCTCTTCTTGAGCACTGACAATGGCCAGCTGATCGAGGTCCAGGCACCCAGCTATCTAACCGCCAAAATTCCCCGACCAGAGGGGGATCCGAGCGAATTGCAGGTCACTCTTGGGCGGGGATGTTCTTTGTCGATCGAATTAGATCTTCTGAAGGCAGTGCGAACTACAGGGCTGCATGTGCTGCTCGAAACGACGGATCCAAGCTTGCGCGCATCGAGTCATTATCACTCGGAGAGGGACCCCCGAAGGATGACTTGGACCTTAGGCCTTCGACGGGAGCTTGTCATCGACAAGTTGCTTCCGGGACAACGAATGACCCTCTCCGTGCTCGGGCCGACCGGTGTCGTCTTGTTCTCGGATGTCATTGAGCCGCTAGATCCAGGTGCGCAGATCAACCGAACGATCGCGCTGCGGGATCTCTATCGCAAAGTTCACGTCTCGGCCCAGAAGCGCCCGAATTCTATGCTTAGCGATGTGACGTTCATCTTCACCCAAGACGGTGCCGAGTTCCTGCGCGGAACGAGTGATCGGAAGGGCGCCTTTCGCCAGGACTTCATTCCGTTCGATGGCGGAATCTCCGTCGAGCTCGCCAAGCGTGGATTCGTCAGTCGCCACTTCGCGGGAGAGGAGATGCCGGGGATGGCGCGCCGTGCGGCAATTATCCTCAAGGCTGGGCGGGATGTGCGCGTCAAATTCGCGGACCACAAGGGGCAGGCGTGGACTCCATCGACATTGACTGCCTTTGACTCCGAGAGCGGTCAAGGGTGGCCGGGGCGTCGCTCGTCTAGCGGTGAATACGTGCTTCTGGATGTGCCCCTCCATCGACTGGAGCTGACATTCACAAGGGACGGGAAGAAGACCGTCCGGCAACTTGGAGCAGATACCGATCTGGTTCTGATCGAGGACTAGAAGTCCGAAGCATAGAACTACGGTTGAATGGCGGGTGTGCTAGCCTCTCGGCCTCCATGCTGCCCTTTACTTTCATTCAGTGGCTAGTTCGATGACTGCGCCTGCGCTCGAGATATCTCCCAAGCTTTGGAGCCATCGGTCGTCCGCATTGGTCGCCATTTTCTTCGCCTGCTTGTCGATCGCGATGCTCTTTGCGAGCGGAGCCCCGGATAGCGGTTTCGGCGACCATGAGGATGAACCCGGACACCTAGTCTCCTCGCTGCTGATCCACGACTATGTGGCCTCGGGTTTCTCCGAATCGCCGGTGACTTACGCGAAGGACTACTACCTGCACTATCCAAAGGTCACGATTGGCCACTGGCCGCCCATGGTCCCGGGAGTCACGGCGGTTTGGATGTTGGTATTTGGAGCGACGACACCCTCGCTTCTCGTTTTCTTCAGCTTGCTAGGTGCTTCGATTGCGACGGTCATCTATCTGGGTGCCAGGCGCAGGACCGGCGATCTGTTGGCGGCGCTCTTTGGTGGGTTGTTCCTCTTGACGCCGCTCGTGCAGACTTTTGGTCACCACGTGATGACCGAATTACCTTTGGCACTCTTCGGAACGCTTGCCGCTTTGCAATTTGGCCGCTTCGTCGAAACTGGCGAAAAGGCAGGAGGCCTCTGGTTCGGCGTTTTCGCGGCATTCGCGATCCTGACCAAAGGCAGCGCGATGGCACTCGCGCTCTTGCCACTCCTCGCGATCGCGCTGGCTGGTCGCTGGGAGTTGCTTCGGCGTCCCGTCCTTTGGGGAGCAGCAGCAATCCCTGCACTCCTCTGCGCCCCTTGGTACATCGCGACGCTTGGCATCTCGACAAGCAGTTGGGCGGGCGGTAGCACGCCGACTTGGGATCACACATGGCTCGCTGCGTATTTCTATCCGGGGAATCTAGTGAGCCTCGCGGGCTATACGGTTGGCTTCTTGGCGCTTGCTGGTTTCCTTGCGAGCCTTGCTTTTAGTTCGAGAAAGTCGCGTTGGGGTACGCTGGCGCTTTGGGTTCCTCTAGCCATGCTGCCCTATGTACTCGTTCCAACGGGGGTCCAAGCGCGTCACTTGATACCGGTCTTGCCGGCATTCTTGATGATGGCGGCTCTAGGGGCTTCGTGGTTTCAGAGACGTTTTCCCAAGCTATCCCTAGGCGAGCTGCACTTGGTAGCGGCCTTGGCATTGGTAGAGTTCGCCTTGATTTTTGTCGTGGTGCGCAAGGACGTGCACGGCTACATGGAAGCGGCGCAGGCTATCGCGAATGACGAGGGCCTGCTGCAGTCGATCGTGATGGTCGAGTCCGATGCGGCTGGCGAAGGTGCATTCATCAGCGCCATGGCTCTCGCCGAAGAGCGTCCGGGCCACATTGTCCTGCGTGGTAGCAAGATGCTTGCCTCGAGCGATTGGATGGGGAAGAACTACCAGGCGCATTATGCGAGCAGCGCGGAGATGCAGAGCTTCCTGGCACAGGTCCCGGTTGAAATCGTGGCGGTCGATGAGTCGGCCGGGCGCGACCATCGCCACCCCCACGTGGACGTTCTATTGCAAGCGATCGAAGAGAACCCGGATCTCTGGCAGCTCGTCGAGCGCTACGACCTCGAGATCGATGGCGGCCTCTACCCGGACTCTTTGGTGGTCTACCGCCAGCTCGTCCCGCCCGACCACCCTCGGCCGAAAATGACCTTCGATCAAGTGGTTGGCCGAGATCTAAGCTCTAATCACTGAGAGGGCGGCTTCTCTCCTGGAGCGGGTGACGCTAGAGTTCCCCCCATGAAGCTCTCCACACAACTGTTTGTCACGCTGAAGGAAGAACCCGCCGACGCCGAGGTTCGTTCACACGCGTTGATGGCCCGCGCCGGTTTCTTGCTGAAACTCGCTGCTGGTCAGTACATCTACGCCCCCATGCTTTTGCGCGTGCTGCAAAAGATCGAAGCGATCATTCGCTCCGAGCATGAAGCGGCGGGTTGCCAAGAGTTGCTCATGCCGGCGCTTCAGCCGCGCGAGTTGTGGGAAGAAAGCGGTCGTTGGGAGCGCTACGTTGCCGACGGAATTCTATTCCATTTCGCCGACCGCAAGGGCAGCGAGATGTGTCTCGGCCCGACCCACGAGGAAGTCATCACGACCTATGTGAAGCGCTTCGTGAAGTCCTACAAGCAGTTGCCTCTGCTCCTATATCAAATCCAAACCAAGTTCCGCGACGAGATCCGTCCGCGCTTTGGCTTGATGCGTGGACGCGAGTTCATCATGAAGGACGCCTACTCTTTCGACGCTTCGGAAGAGAAGATGGCGGAGTCGTATCAAGTGATGCGCGCCGTTTACTACAAAATCTTCGAGCGCACGGGTTTGCGTTTCACGCCGGTCGAAGCAGATGCCGGAGCGATTGGCGGATCTGGTTCAGAAGAGTTTATGGTGGACGCCGACACAGGTGAAGACGCCATCGCCGTTTGCCGCGCAACGAATTACGCTGCCAATGTCGAGAAGGCCGTATCAGTCATTTCGCCCGCGGACGCCGCTCCCGCGGAAGTGGCTATGCACAAAGAGCCGACGCCCGGCGCGAAGACTTGCGCAGCGCTCCTGGAACTCTTCCCCGACCTCGGCATCAAGCGTCTCCTGAAGACCGTGATCTACGAAATGACCACCGAGGAAGGCGTCAGCGTTGTCGCCGTCATGGCGCGCGGCGATCGCGAATTGAATGAGATCAAGCTGACGAACCACCTCAACGCCATCGACTTGCAACTGGCAAGTCCCGAGACCGTCAAGCGTGTCACCGGCGCGGATGTTGGCTTCGCTGGACCCATTGGGCTTACGGATGACGTCCGTCTCTTGGCCGACAGTTCCGTAGAAGGAGTCAAAGGCTTCCTTTGCGGCGGCAACGAAACCGACATGCACTACCTGGACGTGTGGTTCGGCCGCGACCTCGAACAGCCCGAAACTGTCGACTTTGGACTGGTCCAAGCCGGCGACAGAGCCGTCGAGGGCGAAGGCGAAATCGAAATCACGCGCGGTATCGAAGTCGGTCACATCTTCCAACTCGGCACTAAGTACTCCGAGGCGATGGACGCCAAGTTCGCTCCCGTTCAAGGCGCGACGGAGCCCTTCTGGATGGGTTGCTACGGTATCGGCGTCTCGCGCATCGCAGCTGCCGCCATCGAACAGAACCACGATGATGCAGGCATGATCTGGCCCCTGCCGATCGCGCCCTACAGCGTAATCATCATCCAGATGCGCCCCGGCGACGAAGCTCAAGATGCTGTTGCTCAGGAAGCCCACGACAATTTGGAAGCAGCGGGCATCGACGTCATCTGGGATGAGCGCAAGAAGATCTCGCCGGGCGCGCGCTTCAAAGACGCGGACCTGATCGGCATCCCGATTCGCATCGTGGTCGGCCGCGACGCCGTCGAACGCAAAGTCGAATGGAATCCGCGCAGGGAAGAAGGCAGCGAAGTGATGGACCTCGACGCTGCGCTCGAACTGGCGAAGAAGACGGTGGCGGACGCGCTGGCTTAGTCGCGTTCGCTTGAGGTCGCTGCCGCGTTGGCGGCGTCCATCTATTTCTCGGGGTAGATCTGCAACTCGCCATTCCCGCCCTCGGGGAGGGTGAACTCAATCGTCAAGGGCGTTCCTTCCGCGCCGGCGAAGACTCCGCTGTAGTTCCCAGGCCAGAGTCCGATCAGTTCGAAGGAGCCAACGCCATTTACGAGATTGACGGTGGCCTGGGCGCTGGGCCTTATTCCTGTCGCCCTTGCGCTTAAGTAGTACGTGCCGGACACCGTCGAGTCGACAAGCTGGACTCTGCCAGCGCACAAGACTCCGCGCGAGAGAACCAAGCTGAATTGCTCCTCGGCGTGCGCCTCAACTGTGACAGTCGACTGTCCGAGCCCAGCAGTCGCGCTCTCTGCTTTGAGAATGTGTTCTCCTCTGCCCCAAGTCGTCATTCTGAACTTGCCTGGCCCAAGTCTCCTCGCAACGGCTTGTCCAACCCTTTCCCGCGACATGTTCGCTGCCAAGGGGGTAGCGTCGTCGACGAGCTTTTGCTGTTCGTCCAGCAGTATCAGTTCAAACTCAAAAGCCTCAAGGCTGAGATCTGAGCGGGTAAGGCGGCCGTCATAGACACGCACTTCTTGCTGAGCAAAGAATCGGAATTCGTCGCCGTCGGATCCGTGCCGAAACAGTAGTGAGTAATCACCGGCCGCAAGGTTGTCGAAGCTGAAGGTTCCGTGGTTGTCCACCGGATGCCAATCGGGTTCCTCAGCTTCCCAGTAGTCCTTTGGCAGAATCGTGACCATTGGCCTGATCCACGGGGCTCCACTGATGTGGAGCTCTCCTTCAACTCCTGCGGAAGGGCTAACCTTATTGGTTCCGAGGAAGGCAGGATCCAAGTCCACGTTAATGACGGTTCGCTCGCCTTCGACCACCTCGAATTCGCCCGAGGAGAGGGTGGGCGGGGGTCCAGGGGATTGACCAAACTCGCCATGAACTCGCCGTTTAGAAAGCGAACGGTGACGCGATAGCTCCAGTTGCCTGCTTCTAAATGCTCGAAGGAGGCTCGTCCTCGATCATCACTCAACTCAAGGAGGGGATAGGCTGCATCGATTCCGTGAGTCTTGTTGTTCTCTATCTCGACCATCAAGGGTTCAAGCGGCGTATTTCTTCCAACGCGTAGATGAAACTCTGCGGCATTGATGTTGCTGAGTTTGACTATCAGGGGCCCCGTGTTGTCAGGGACATAAGCTTGTCGATAGGTCGGGTAGCTCGGGTGGGAGATCTGCAAAACTAGATCGCGATCGCCTTCCACGGGGGCCTCACTGATTGTGGCGACCCCTGTTTCGTCCGTTGCGGACTGGGCCAGGCAGCTACCGAGATCCTTGTTTGCTAGTAGCTTGACCCGCGCATTCACGAGCGGAATTTCATTCAAGGAATCCAAGACTCGAACAGTGCGCGAGGCTCCACGATTCAGAGTAAGTTCAAAACTTTGACCCTCTTCCTTGAAAGTAACTTGTGCCTCATGGGATGCGAAGCCCTCTGCGCAGGCTTGGACTCGCCACTTACCGTGAGGCAAATTCGAGATGGTATAGCTTCCCTCTTCCGATTCATGGGCGTAGTTATGACTGTTCTCCGCGTTGAACACAGCGTCCAGCACTCCTCCTTGGCCCCGATGAGCGAATCGAACGCGAGCGCCAGCGATCGGTGCGCCCTGACGATCTCGCAGACTAATGCTCGCTGAGTAGAGAGTTGGGATAACAGTCGCGCAACCTTCCGTGTACACCGGATTTGTCGTCCACGGTTCGGAAGCGTTGCGGCGCACGCTCACCATCGGCGGGATCGAACACTCGAACGAGTACTCTCCGGCGGCATTGGTGGAGACTATGGAGTGGGCGATGCCGTAGCCCGCTGGGACGGAGCTCTTCCTTCGTGAATTTTGGTCAGCCTGGATTTGGATCTTGAGGGCCAGACGGGGTGAAGACGCATAGAGCGTTTTCGATGGACCCTGAAGGGAGTGAAGGCCCGCAAACAAGACTTGTGCGCCGGCTATCGCTTCGCCTTCCGAATCTACGACTCTACCGGTGTAGGTGCGTGGCTGCCTAAAGTTGAGATCCTCCAGTTCCGAATCCTGGGGGCCGCTCTGAGTCATTAGCAGTCCATAACTCTTGTGGTCGACAACGAGCTGAACGGATCCTTTGCTCACGCCGCTGAGGGTAAAGCGGCCTGACTTGTCTGTTGCGGTTGTCGGGACGGGCAAATTCTCAATCCACCCGGAGAGGGATTTGGGAATCTGACAGACAAAACTCTCGCTCCCGAGTTTGCCAAATATGAACCAAGACTCGGTTCGTAGCTCTGCGAGGCCGTGGGCTTCCCAAGGAAAGTTGCCCGCCCGAACACGAGCTCCTTCGACGGCTTCACCCGACGAGGTAAGGACTCGACCAGTGACTGTTCGCGAAGGCGTGAGCTGGTAGGTGCCAAGGTCCGTGTCTTCTGCGGAGGGGAGGACGCGATCGATGATGCGCATGGTTGGGCGCCTACCCCCGAGGTCGATCCCAATCGTGTGTCGCCCCATTGGCTGCGCGCCCGTTAGAGAGAAGCGGCCCAATCCGTCCGTAGCGCTGCGGTCGATAAGAGGGTTCCACTTCTTCGCCTCCAACTCGTGGTCGAGCGAGCTAGCAAAAGGCGCACTAATGAGCGATTGAATCATCTCGGGGCTGACTTCAAGCAGGCTCACGGACACACCTACAACGGGTGTGCCGAATTCGTCGATGACGACACCATGCGCCCTGGCGAGTGTTGGGTTGAGACCTTCTTTCGTTTGATCTACCCCCGAGCTGGAAGAAGGCTGTGTTCCGGCGACTGAGCGGCTGGTTGAGGGTGCATCCGGGAGGTTGATTCCGAGTTCTGCACTGTCTGACGGTTCAAAGCCCTTCGAACTCAGCGCGAGTTCAGGCGACGTCGGCGTGCTTCCATCCCACTGACTCCAACCCAAAAGGGCAGCGAAGACGATGGCGACGAAACAGACGAGTAACTTGTTGGACATGACGAAGGTTCCGAAGAGTGTTGAGCCAGAAACCGCCGTTGCTGCGAGTGGGGCACTAGGCGTTGCGACTTTCGCCGCACGCTTCAAGACTTCCACGCGAACATCTGCCAGGCCTTGTCCGCCAAGCAACACGCCGGTTCCAATGGTAAGTCCTGCGGGCAAAGCGCGACGCAGTTCGTCGAGGCCGCGCCTAATCTGAACGCGCACTGTGCCGGCGGACTTCCCGCTTGCATGAGCGATGTCCACGGCGCGTTCGCCGCGCAACAGATAGGGCTCAAGCACCGCGCGGTAATTCGCGGGTAGATGCTTGATCGCGACCAAAACGGAATCAGAAAGCTCGCTCGTCTCTGCATCTCCTGCCGGATCGTGGCCACCGATCGGGTCACGCTCAGGAAACTCTTCGGTGCGCGCCCGCTTGCGCCGGGCGGCGTAGGCATGGCGCACCAATATCCCAACCAACCACGGAACAAGTCGCCTGTCAGCGTCATAGCGCTGCGCCTTCTCGATCGCAGTCAGAAAGGTCTGTTGAACCAGGTCTTCACCCTCGCCCACATCACTAACTAGGTGAACAGCGATTCCCAGGAGTTCCGGCGCCGTAGCGTCAAAAACCCGGGCGAGGGCCGCGGTGTCCGCATTCGTTTGAAAGCGGGCAAAGAGTTGGTCGAGCTTACGGTCTTTCATCAAAGGCACTCGTTCGGAGTGCTATTGAACGTGACGTGATTCTCAGAAATAGCTAGAGGCAATTTTTGGGCGCTAGCTGGCGAAAGGCCTAAACTCGGCGGATGCTCACCCGACTCGCTGCACTGTTGCTTTCCTTTCTCATGTTTGGCGCTCCTGCTGTAGCGCTTGAGCGCCCGACCAGTGAGATATTGGAAGAGGTGCTGGACAAGAAGGACGGCTGCAACGTGGGAGCGCTGTTCGAGCTGCTTGGTTCGCGCAAGGATCGCGAGGCGTTTGATGCGATGACAGAGGGCCTCGAAGTGTTACTTGAGGATCGCAACATAACTTCGGCGCACCGAGCACTCCGGCACTTCAAGGGTGTCGACCCCAAGCTGGAAGCCAGCGTGATCAAGTACCTCGACAAGGGGCTACGCAAGTCGAAGGATGAAGCCGGATATGCGCGAGCTGTGGCGTTGGCGATTTTTGAGGGAACCGCCGAGAAGGAGCTCATGTACCACCTTGAGCGACAAGCCGACGACAGAGTCCGCGCAGCCTGCCTAAAAGGTGTGCTTGAAATTCTCGTGGAGGAAGGCAGCGGCGACAGCCTCGACATTATCCTGGAGAACTATAAGTCCTCCCATTCCGGATCCTCCAAGGACCTACAGAATGCGCTGGAGCACTTGTACAAAGCAGTTCACAAGAAACGAGCCTTTAAGCGCCTCGACTATCCCCTTAGCTCCGGGGTTAGTAGGCACGCGGCGATCATTCGCGTGTTCGGCCGTATCCCAGGCGAGGCCGTAGATGACTTGCTGATCGACCTGACGGCGGGAAAGAGTTCACTGACAAGGGCCTGGACTCTGGAAGCGATGGTCGACCGAGAGGGAAAAAAAGTGACGGAAGCGTTTCTTGAGCGCTTCGAGGAAGAGCGCGATCCTAGGGCGCGTGGTTATGCCTTGCGCGGGCTCCTGACGTGGGAGAGCACAAACAAGCAGGCGGCCAAGCAGTTGGATGCCTTGGTGCACAGCAAGAAGGTCTTGGATCGTGAGACCGCAGCTTATTCATTGTCGAGCGCCGAAGCGGGGGACGTGCAATTGCTGATCGTCTTGCTCGGGGACTCTGCGACGAGTGTTCGCAGTTTGGCGCGCGACTCCGCTCTCGATCGACGCGACAAGGTGGTGGTTCCAGTCTTGATTGAACTGCTAGAGACGGATGATGAAGAGCGCAAGGCAGTCCAGCACGTACTCAACCTACTCACAGGTGAAGACCACGGCGACCGGCCACAGCGTTGGCGCTCCTGGTGGGCAGGCGAAGGGGCAGGTTTAGTTCTACCGAGTTTGAGCGATGCGAGGAAGTCCAAGGAGAGCTGCACCGGAGCCTCGATGCGTCGGGACCGTGAGTCACGCTATGGGTTGAACATTCAGGGCAAAGGCGCCTACCTCATTCTCGATACGAGTGACTCGATGACTGGGATCTTCGAGCGGATTCGTTCGGAGGGCAAAACGATCAAGCGGATCAGCCAGCTAGATGTCTTGCGAGAGGAGGTTGTTGGAGCGTTGAAGCGCACTCCAGACGGGCAGCTACTCAACATGATTCTCTTCGGTACAACCCTTCAACCCTTCTCTACGAAGCTGGTCGAGCTCGACGAGAAGACTCGGGAGGATGCGATTCGGTTCGTGGAGAAGTCGAAGACTCTTGGTGCGACGGCGCTATTTGACGCTCTCGAGTTGGCTTTCAAGGACAAGCGCATGGACGCCATCTACCTTGTTAGTGACGGGGACCCGAAGGGCGGCAAGGTCGACGATCAAGAAGAATTGCTTGCCGCGGTTCAAAAATGGAACCGCAAAGACAAGGTGAAGATTAACTGTATCGACTTGCAACGTAGCCCTAGCAAGTTCCTAAAGGAGTTAGCCGATGCCAACGGTGGGGAGTACCGTCACGTGCCCGCGCCTTTCCTTTCCGGTTACTAAGGCAAGGCTAGACAACTGCGAGCGCTCGAAGGTTGAGCTTGATGAAGAACGACAACACCCCCCTTTCCAAGCGTCTCCTGATTTGGGCCATCGCTGCATTGCCACTTGCTTGGTTCATTTGGCAGTACCGTTGGTTGTGCGACGACGCCTTCATTTCGTTCCGTTACAGCAAGAACTTGGCGGAAGGGATGGGGCTGCGCTACAACGTGGCGGATACCGCGGTCGAAGGCTACTCCAACTTCCTTTGGGTCGTTTGGCTCGCGGCGCTCAAATGGCTCGGAGCATCGATTCCTAGCGCTGCCCAGTGGAGTTCGGCACTCAGTGCCTTCGTCCTGCTCTGGTTGGTCACGAGTAGCATCGTTCGGAACAATAAGGGCGCCCTTTGGCAGTTGTTGCTGGCGCCCTTGGTCCTGGCAACCTTGCCGCCGGTGGCTGTCTGGTCCACAAGTGGGTTGGCGACCATGCCGATGGTTTGCTGTGTTTTCTGGGTTTGGGACTTACTGCTCGGCGATACGGAGCGTTGTCGTTGGCGCGCCGCAGCTCTCGTGTCCTTTGCGGGTGTGCTGATGCGAGCCGATGCCATTCTATTTCTCGGGATCATTCACGCCGGAGCTTTCTTCTCCGGGATTCTGGCCGGCAACGACAAGTTGCGATTGGGAGCGTTCAAGAGCTCCGTGGTGACCTTGGCGACTTTTGGCTCACAGACCTTATTTCGCTACCTGTACCACGGCGATTGGTTGCCTAATACTGCGCGCGTCAAGACCGGCATGTCAGCGATGACGATTGAGCGTGGTTGGAAGTACGACGTCGAGTTCTTGCTCTCCTACCCCGCGATCATTACGGCCCTATTGCTTGTGGTGTTCTTTCCTGGCCGAGGCGCGCGTTCGCAGCGCATGACGGCGGGCGCGGTTGTGGTTGGTGTACTTTGCTACTGCGTGTACATCGGCGGCGACTTCATGGCTATGGGGCGCATGTTGATCGTTGTCTTGCCCTTCATTGCAGTGCTCCTCGCCGGAAGTCTGGCGCGCCTCGGAGCGCTGAAGGGGCGTGCGCTAGGGACAGTCCTGGCGACGGGTATCGTCGGCTTTTGCTTGGCAAATTCTGTTCTCGCCAGTCAGGGCAAGTTTCTCGTCCCTGAGAGTTTGCGGGCTCCTTTTCACTTCCGTTGGAACTCGCCGGTCTATGTCAGCGAGCAAACTCAATGGAAGCACATGGTCGAACGTAGTGGGGATTGGGTCAGGCTCGGAAAGGCACTGAAGCGATATACGAAACCAGGCGAGTCGCTTGTCATCGGGACGATTGGCGGAGTTGGCTTTTACTCAGACTTGCACATTTATGACTCGTTCGGATTGACCTATCGCACCCAGGAGAACGCTGAGCCGATGCAAAAGCGGCGGTCACCAGGACACGATCGTCACATTCCGATTCGGCACTTTCTCACTAAGGATCCGACCTATGTAGGAGCAGAACTTGTCCCTCGCGAAAACCCAGGCTTCATGCTCTTGCCGCATCTGCGACCGGACTTTGAGTTCGCACCGTTGATCCAAATTGGCTTCTTTCCTTTGAAGGGCGACAAGCGCTTGCTGCGCCTTGCCCGTTGGGGTTCGGGTACACAGCCCAAGTAGTGGAATGCACCTGCCCCTGATTCTCACGCTGATCGCTTTGTCGGGGACACAAAAAAGCGAGTCGCGACCAGAGGTCTTGCGCCAGGATCTGCAGCTGCGAATTTACCCGCAAACTGGACTGATCAAAGGTGCAGCGACGATCGAAATTACTGCTCGCGATGGGGACTTGAGCAGTGTTCGCTTCACGCTGAACGAATCATTGGAAATCGATTCGGTGATCGACGGCGAACACAATAGGCGACCGCGCCGTGGAAATCGGCTGGGAGTTGGAAGGGCTGTGACGATCAAGCTAACGCCGCCGATTGCAGTTGGCACAAGCCGTGCTCTGACCTTCGAATATCACGGTAAGGGTTCCGCAGCGGATGAGGACGAGCGTGATTGGGCGGGGTTACTCGTCGTGCGCGCCGACGAAATTCGTTTGGCGTCTGAATCCCAGTGGTACCCACAGATTCCATTGGATGACTCTGCGCATTCGGTACTTGCAGGACTAACGACTCTTGAGCTCTCTCTGCCGCCTGGAATGGAGAGTTTGGGGCCCGGCAAGTTTGTGGGCACAAGTGTCGAAGACGAGGTCGTTGTGCACAATTGGATGAGCAAGCGCGCCTTGCGTCCATCGCTTGTTGCGGGTAACTACGACGTGCAGAACGTTCGAGCCGCCGGACGCGACATTCGGATACTGTCGTTTGCCGGTCATGAGGAAGGGGCCAAACTCTGGGCGCAAGGAGTGGGGCGCGCGATTGAAGACTTGTCGATGGCTTACGGTGAACTCGGTTACGAGAGCTACAGCATCTGTGAAAGGCGTGTGCTCAACCCGAAGAACCCTGATCGTTTTGAGGCGAGCGGTCTCTCGGTTTTCGATGACGTTCAGTTCGGCGGGCATGAAGTGGACTCGATGGCAATCGCTCATGATGTTGCGCACCTTTGGTTTGGAGCCGAGTTTGACGCCTATGGTGAAGCCGAGGAGTTCCTAACCGAATCCATGGCGCTCGCTGCTGCGCTAGTCAGTTTAGAGGTGGGTGAGGGGCAAGCGGCAGCAACGGAAGCAGCGAAGCTCCTCTCTGAGCACTACTGGAGAGATCCGGGCAAGGAGCTTTCAGTCCTGGAAACAAACCCGGACGCGCCACGCCACGCTGCGGTGATCCACGCTAAGGGAGTCTTGGCTCTGCGATCCTTGCGGTTCTTGTCCGGCGAAGAGGAGTTTGACGAGGTCTTACGCAAGTTGATCGGCAGTTGTGCACAGGGCAAGACACAACCGACTCTCGATAGCCTTCTCGAAGCACTGCGTTCGAAGTTTGGCGAAGGTGTAGACGACTGGGTTCGGGAATGGCTCTCTCGCCCAGGGGCTCCGAACTACGCGATTACCTACAAGGTAGAGCCGATGGGGAAGCAGACACGGGTTAGCGGCTTTCTTACTCAAAAGGGCGACCTCTACAGAACGCCTATCGAAGTTGGGGTGCGCTCGTCGAGCGGGCGCACGACCTACATCATGATTCGCCCCCGCGATAGACGCATGATTTATCAAGCGGTCGTACCGCACGACGTCGCCGGTGTGGAGATCGACCCGCGCTATCACTTGCTCTTTGAGCGGGAGTAGCGGAGCCTCGCTAACTGAGTAGGCTCGCGGGGCTGCGCACTGTCCTCCCGCTGAATTCCAAGCTGCCGCAAAACAGGCCACGGGCCCACATCTCGCAACGCACGTGCCGGTCGAGTGGATGGAATTTGCTATGGGCGAACCGCGAAGGGCTGTAAATGGCCAAAATACAGGCTACGGCGGTGGGGAAGGAGAGCTGCTCTTTCCGCTCTGCCACCCCTGGAGGGTATTCGGATCGTTCTTGCCGTGTAGCTTTGAATTACAATCCTGTGCACGATGAACACAGGATCCTATGAACTAATCCGAGGCGTGCAAGCTGCGCACTTGCGTACCTTGGCGCTTACGGATGACTTGGCTGATTCGCAGCTGACAGTTTCCTTGGTCGAAAGCTTGAACCCATTCTTGTGGGAGCTGGGTCACGTCGCGTTCTTCTGCGAATTGTTTCTGTTGCGTGAACTCGACGGCGGTGAACTGCTGATCAAGAACGGAAACGACTTGTACAATTCGTTCGACGTACCCCATGCCGAACGTTGGGAGCTCGCCCTACCCAATCGCGAAGCGACTCGGGATTACATGAAAACCGTGTTGAGTCGGGTTTTGGAACGAGTCAAGGGGCGTGAACTGACGCAACGCGAACGCTACCTCTATCGCATGGTCGCCAATCATGAAGACATGCATGGAGAAGCGTTCACCTACATGCGCCAGCAAGCTGAACTGTCCGCACCGCCCGCGGTTTTGGCGGGGATGATGCGCAAGCGGCCGGCGGCAGGATCTCTACCCGGCGACGTCGAAGTGCCCGGCGGCAACTTCATGCTGGGTGCAGACTCAACTTCAGATTTTGCCTACGACAACGAGAAGTGGGCACATGAAGTGCAAGTCGCTCCCTTTCGCATCGCGCGCGCTCCCGTCACTAATGAGGAGTTTGCCGCTTTCGTCGCCGATGAAGGCTACGCGCGCCAAGAGTTTTGGTCGCGAGCGGGTTGGTCGTGGCGCAAAGCGAACGCAGCCCAAGAGCCCGCCTATTGGCGAGGCGATGGGTCGAATTGGGTGCGCGTGAACTATGATGAATGCGTAGCGCTCGAAGGCGATCAGCCCGTGAGTCATGTGAGTTACTACGAGGCCGAAGCCTACTGCCGCTGGGCGAAGAGGCGCCTGCCCAGCGAAGCCGAATGGGAGCTTGCCGCAAGCGGCTCTCCGGGGCCCAAGCGAATCTACGCCTGGGGTGACGACGCTTCTCACACCACGAAATCCAATAGCGGATCGCAGCACGGTAGCTGTGTTGATGTCGCCGACTTTGCTGCAGGCGAGAGCACGTTCGGTTGTCGCCAGATGCTCGGCAACGTCTGGGAGTGGACCGCGTCAGAGTTCTATCCCTTTCCGGGATTCCAGCTCGACGATCCTTACAAAGAGTATTCTGCGCCTTGGTTTGGCGACCGAAAAGTGCTGCGCGGCGGATCGTGGGCGACTCAGGCGAGCCTCACTTACATAACCTACCGCAACTTCTTTCCGCCCCGGCGTAGAGACATCATCAGCGGCTTTCGTACCTGTCAGGCCTAACAGCCTCGTAACGGGCAGTTAGCAGCGCCAGTTCTTGGCCTGCCCAGAGAGTGGACAGGATCGAAGGGTCGGTGTTAGATTCTTATCGCATCGATCGCATTCCTGCCGATCGTGATCGATGTCGTTGGAGGCGCGTTCTGCCACATGTCTCCAGCATTCGCTGGGTGCTTGCACCTAGCGAAACCTGCGCGGAGTCGTCTCTTTGGGGACGGCTCCCTTTCGTTAAGCGTTAAAGGCCGTCGTCAGTCCACACGCGCCCGAGGCCTTCGATCGACACGAGCCCGCTGCCGCGCTCCATTTGTAGGCGGCGGGTTTCACCTTCGTAGCGCAACTCGACTCGAATTTCGTTGAGCAGGAATCCGTGGCGGTCAAACGATGGAGGGCCACCCTCGAGTGGGCGCAGCGATACTCCGCGGAAGATGGCATCCACCGAGTATTGCCGATCAAGGTTGAGCGGGCCGACCGGGTTGGTGACGGGGGCCCCGCTTTCGTAGAAGACGGCGTAACCGTCGCCTTCCTCATCGAACTCCAAGACCGTGCTCTCACCGCTGATGGCTGCCTCGTTTTGGGCGAAGCGTAAATCATTGGCGAGCAGAATCGCCGCATGGTCCAGGGTCACTCGTGGTTGCGAAAAGTAGACGGGGATCGCAATACCTGTTATGAGTGCAAGGCTCGCCAAGGCGATCGCAATGTCCATAATCGTGACGCCCTTCAGGATGAGACGGATATGAATCATGGGGTTAGTTGTGCGTGATGCTTCCTGCACGCCGGATGGTTTTCTTGCTCTTGGGCAAGTTTTGGAAGGGGAGCTCGTGCGGTTGAATTTCACCGGTACGAGGATCGTAGACCCAGCCATAGATACCATCCACGATTCCGCGGAAGGTCTCTCCTTCTTGGAGGACGCGGATACTGGCAAGGTTGTTGCGCGGGTTCAAAGGGATCCCATTCGGCAGGTATGGACCGAAGTGATACTCCGTGCTCGCCGTCGGAATGGTCGAGCCGCCTGAATTACTGTTCATCTCAAGCTGCCGACGCAATGAGAGTTCTTCGAAGGTCACCGGGCCGAGGCTATTTGCCATGCTGGGCGGTTGCCCGGGCCACTCCGAGTGGTCCGCATGGTACTCCTCGATGGCGCTGCGCAAGTCGCCGGTGGCAACCACAGCGGCGCGTGCGCGATAAGCGAGGATCTGTTCACGTGCCGTTGACTTGCGCATCGGGACTGCCATGAAAAACAGCAGGCCAACAACCGCGAAGAGCACGGTGATTCCGGTCCACGGCAGATTGTCGAGGGATGTGAAATCGCTCTCGCCGTTATTGGACGTCGGCGCTCCGATCGGGAGAGCGTTGGGCTTGGGCATACTATTTGGATTCATTTACTGTGTTTTGCAATCGGACATCGAAACGCCCGGCTATTTCATAGGTGTTTCGGCATGTAAGAGGCCACGCTTGAGGGTGCCTGTACTCCTTCCCGGCTCAGTGCCGATACACTGCTGGGGATCCCATGGACCAGAAACGCAGAGAAGCCCAATGACCGCCAATTCCAACGCCCACGGACAACCCAAGGACCCCCTGCGTTCCATACCTGTAGAGCAATTCATCGAGCTTGCAGCCTCAGGAGTGGATGTTTTGGATGTCCGAGGAGGGCCCGAGTACGCTCTCTCGCATCTGCGTGGCTCGATTTTCATCGGTCTCTCCCAAATGTTCCCAAAATGGGTTCAAAGCCTGCTCGATCCCAGCCGAGCGCTGATGGTGATTGCGGATCCTGGCCAGGAAGCGGTCGTCATGCCGTGCCTGGTTGAAGTTGGCTGCAGCGCTGTTCATGGTTTCCTTGAGGGCGGGTTTGCCTCGATAGCTGGCCGCGGGGAGCTGTTAGCAGGGACCGAACGCATCGATCACATTGGGTTGGCCAGCGAGTTGGAAGCTAGCGACGCACCGTATCTCCTGGACGTGCGTCAGCCGCAAGAGTGGCAACGAGGTCGCATCGCTACAGCTCCCAACCTGCCCCTGACGGAATTTGAAGGGCGTGTAGCTGAAGTCCCCACAGACTGCCGTGTGATCCTTCAATGCCAAGGTGGCTACCGATCGCTAATTGCCGCTAGCTTCCTAGAGCGCGCCGGGCACAACAGTACGGTCGACATGGCCGGTGGATTCGGTGCTTGGGCGCAAGCTGGACTGCCCATTCAACCCTGTAGCTAAGATGAGCGCCCGGAGCTTCTTCAACCTTGAAGGCTTCCTGCGTTCGCGTTGGGGGCAGGCTTTCTTTGTCGCGGCTTTAGTCGTGATCGTGAGCTTGGCGATGTCGGTGCCGCGTTTTGAAATCGCAGAGCTGCGTGGGGGCGAGACCAACCGTATGAGGGTGTTCTTGCACGAGCTTGTTCAGTGGGGCGCCTGGGGTTTGGCTTCATGTCCGATCGTGTGGGTCACGCACTGGGCCTTGGCGAAGCATCGCTCGTGGATTTTGTTCTTCTTGTTGCAGATCCCGCTCTCCGGGATTTGTGGTTGGGGTAGCTTGCAGCTAAATTACCACCTGCGCGAACTCGCTGGACCTATCGGTGGCCCGCACCCATCTCAAGAAGAGCGACCGCGTGACCTTCGGCAAGAGAACCCGGGACGCGGCCCTTTTAGACCCGGGGGCCGCGAAGATCAACGTGATCGTGATCGTGATCGTTCCAATCGGCGTCCGGGCGGCGGCCGCTGGGATGAAGGTCCGAACTGGGGGACTCCCTTTTGGCGCCACCGATGGATGTCAGCGGTTTTGGTCTACTGGGTGCTCGTGGGAATGGGGGCTGGCTTGCAGTCCTTCCTTGGCATGCGTAACAAGGAACGGCGTGCCGCTGAGCTCGAGCTGCGTGCTGAACGCTTGCGCGCAGAATTGGTACGCGCCCAACTCGGCAGCTTGCGCAGTCAACTGAACCCGCACTTTCTATTCAATTCGCTGCACTCCGTTGGTGGGTTGGTGCGCGCGGGCGAAGATCAGACAGCGCTCAGTACCTTGGCTGCTATTGGCGATCTCTTGCGCTCCACGCTCGATCACGACGGCGCAGAGACTGTTGTTCTTGGAGATGAATTGCGTATCGCCGAGCGCTTGCTCGAAATTGAGAAGATTCGCCTTGGGGAGCGCCTAGTCGTGGTTTTCGAGGTTGATGACGAAACTCGCTTCGCACGCGTTCCGGGCCTAATCCTCTTGCCTTTAGTTGAAAACGCGGTGCATCACGGCTTGGCGAACCTGCCCGAGGGTGGTCGAGTCTTGGTGCAGGCGAAGAAGGAGGGCGAGACTCTTCGCCTTGTTGTCGAGGATGATGGCGAGGGCTTTTCGCGAGACGTTTTGGAGCACGCTGGTTCTAAAGAAGAGAACGGACGGCGCAGCATCGGGTTAGAGAACACCCGCGATCGCTTGCTGGCGCTGTACGGGCCGGATCAGGCTTTTGAACTCAGTAATTGCGACCCGCGCGGCGCGCGTGTGCGTATCAGTTTGCCTTTTAGCACCGACGAAGAATCATGAAGAATGAGCCCGAACTCTTACGTGTCGTATTGGCGGACGACGAGCCGATGGCGCGGCTCAGCGTGAAGTCGTTGCTATCCAAGGACGAGGGTGTGCAGCTCGTGGCAGAGTGTGCAAACGGTATGCAGGCAGTTGAAGCCGTACGCGAGCACAAGCCAGACATCCTATTCCTAGACATACAAATGCCAGGAATGGGTGGCTTCGAGGTCCTTGAAACGCTGGACGAAGAGGAGTTGCCCACCGTTGTTTTTGCTACGGCTTTTGATCGTTATGCCGTTGAGGCTTTTGATGCGAGTGCGGTGGACTACTTGCTGAAACCCTTCGATGACGAGCGTTTCTTCCGCGCCTTGGAGCGCGCCAAAGACCAGGTTGGCAAGCGCAAGGAAAGCGCAGAACAGGTTGGCGAACTCTTGGCGAAGTATGGCCAGACAATCTCAGATGAACAGGAAGCGTCAAACGGGCCCTTAATGCGCATTACGATCCCCCGTGAAGGTCGCATCGATGTCGTTGAGACAGCTGAACTGTTCTGGATCGAAGCCGCGGATCAGTACGTGGACTTGCACACAAAAAACGGTGTGTTCTTGATGCGCGAGTCGATGGCTAAATTGGAGCGATGTTTGGACCCCACACGTTTTCAACGCATTCATCGTTCCGTGATCGTTGCCCTGGATGCTGTTCGAGCTCTCGAACGTCAGCCCGGCGGTACGGGGCGCGTACAGGTTGCGGACGATAAGTGGTTACCCGTTTCACGTTCGCGATACACGGCGCTCAAGGCACGTATCGTCTAGCTGCCCATTGGCGCGTTCTGACCTCCCGTTCCCAACATGAGCGGTATGTTGTGAATCTAGTCCCGCTTGTCAGCGCACTTTGGGACGAAAAAGGGTTCAATGAAACCCATGAAGAACGCAGCAATTATTACTGGTCTGGCCGCCGGACTGATTTCCGGAGCCATCTCCGCCGTCGTCGTTTTGCAACTGCAGGGACCCGAGGTAGCGGGCGCTGCGGAAGGTCTGAACTCTATCGGACCCGCGAGTGATTTAGGGGTTGAGCAAGTTCGTTCCGAGGTAGACCGCCTTGCGAAGGAAAACAACGACTTGATGATGCGCCTCGTTGCTCTCGAAGGGCGCTCCAGCTCTTCGCGAGATGCAGTGGCGACTCAGACGGAAGCAGTCGATAACGCGGAGCTTCAAAAGCAAATCGCTGAGCTTGCCGCTGCCCTCAAGAATCCGCAGTCGGCTCAATCCGCTGGCCTGCGTAACATTGTTGCCGTGGCGATGGAGGAAGTTCGCGAAACGGAAGAGCAGGAGCGCGATCTAGAACGAGAACAACGGGATGTTGACCGCATCATCGAACGTATGGGCGAGTACAGCGAGAAGCTCGGCCTCGATGCCGTCCAGAAAAAATCGATGCAAGCGGCATTGATCGACTCGAACAATAAGCGTGGCGAATTGTTCGCCACGATGCGCGAGGGCGGCAGTGACCGCGATGAGATCCGCGCGACCTTTGGCACTCTGCGTGAAGAGACTGAAGGTGCGCTTGGTCGTATCCTCTCGCCAACGCAACTCGAAGATTACAAAGAGATGGAAGACCGCGGCCGATTTGGTTTTGGCGGCGGTGGTCGTGGTGGGCGCGGCGGCGGTCAGTAGCTAGCGACCTTCTGGCTCAAGAGCTGGGTCGAGTAGCGGCGCGAGAGCGCTGGCCCACTCTTGATAGCCGCTGGGTGAAAGCCTTGTTCGATCGGCCTCGAAGAATTCCGCACGCAGAAAGCCGCTCGTATTTCCAAAGCGCGCCGACAGATCCAAGAAGTGCACATGCGGTCCGCGCGCCAAGCGAGCGAGCTTGAGATTGCATGAGGCAATCAGCTCGCGCCACGCGGTGTCGCCGGAAAGCCCGGGGAGAATCGACACCACGACGAACTTTGTTTGTGGCCATGAAGTCTGCATGAGGCGCAGTATCGCCTCGATGCCCTGGGCGATCTCTTCCGCTGAATCGCGCCCTATGTTGTTCTTGCCGACTTGTAATACAGCGTGGCGCGGCCCACTAGAGTCGAGAACTCCGTGGCTGAGTCGCCACAGAAGGTTCTCGGTTCGGTCGCCGCTGACCCCGAGGTTCACGGCTTGCAGGGCGCTGTAATTGAGCTTCCAGACTTTCTGACCAGGAGCGTCAAGCTCGGCAATAGGACCGCCGAAGCCTTGCGTGATGCCATCGCCAAGAAAGACCAAATTAGGCGGCAGTTCTACGAGGGCGTCGAGGCTTCGCTTGTGGAGGTCTAACCAGTTTTCTTTGGCGAATTCGGTGGAGCGGGGGACGGGAGTTATCGCCGGGGGAGGCAGCGGTAAGTCCTGCGGCAAGCTCAAATCGAAGCGTTCCAAGTACGGATGAGGGCTTTCGCGAGCAACGTGTAGGCCCCAGAGCTTGCTCGGAACTTCGCGATCCCGGGCGAGCCCGGGAGCATTCAGTCTGCCATACAGCTTGGGCGACATGCGGGCAAAGTGCTCACCATCGGGGGCCCAGAAGATCCCACTGATTCGGCTCGTTGCGAGAGCGATCACGCCGCTTGCATAGTGGTCCAGCAATACATCACCGCTGAATGCAAAGACGCTACGCCCTTCGTGTTGTCGTTCGTAGGGACCGCTTGCATCGCGTGCCTCCGCCAACCCGAGTGCGCTCGATCCGTTTGAGTCGGAAAAGTCGTAAGCGGAGTAGTAGAGTTGGTAGAGCCCGTTGCGTAGGAGGGGTGTGGCACTGGTGACGCGCAGTGAGTCGAACCCGGATTTCGATCGATCTGTAGGCGCGAGTATTGCTTGGCCCGGACTGATGCGTTTTGCATTTACATCAAGGCCGCTAAAGCTGAGCTCGGCGACTCCGATGTGCAGCGGATCAACGCGGCCGACCTTCTCGAACCGAAAATTGAAGCTTGGTCCTGCGCCCGAATAGTAGAGGAGCCATTGCCCTTCCGCGCTGCGCATGATGTTCGGGGCGAAGACCCCGACGGAGTCGAAGCTTTTCGAATTGTACTTAGCCAAAGCTAACCCGCGCTCTTCCCAGCTTTTCCCTCCATCCTGCGATGTGGCGTACCAAATCTCGCCAGCAAACCTCATCGGGTAGCCTTGAGTTTGCGTGCTGATTCGCGTGTAGAAGACAAAGTGGTTGTCGCCTACGCGCACGATGTCGCTTGGGTCCAGACGCCCGACGCCAGCTTCCAAACCCAAGCCGGGAGCGGGTGCTGTGACTATGCGCAGTTGCCTCTCGGGTTCCAGAAGTCCGGAGGAAGTGCTGAGTGCAAGGCAGAGAAGGACTTGGCTGAGTGTGCTCGTGATCATCTTGGTGTCAGGATAGCCTGCGACGTGCTGTGATACCCAGCGCACTTTCTTGGCGAGTTGTGCGCGAATCCCTAAGCTTGTACTCATGACAGAGTGGAAGATCGAGGAGAAGCGGGTTGTCCTTACCGGCGGGAATTGCGGAATTGGCTTGGCTACCGCTAAGGAGCTCTGCCGGCGCGGCGCAGAAGTGCACATTACGGCCCGCGACGAAGCCAAGGGGCGGGCAGCCGTTGCTGAAATTGAGGAGGAGGTCCCCGGGGCAAAAATCACTTGCCACCTCCTGGACCTCGCCCAGCGCGCTTCGATCCGCAACTTCGCCGAGCTGATCCAGGAACAGCTCGCGAGCATCGACGTCCTGATCCATAACGCGGGCCTGATCCTCTCCCAGCGTCAGGAGCTGGAAGGCGGCGTGGAGGCGACCTTTGGTATCAATCACCTGGGACCGTTCCTCTTGACTGAACTGCTCTTGCCCAAATTGCGTCAGAGTGCGCCTGCCCGCATCGTCGTGGTGGCTTCCTTCGCTCATAATCGCGCTCGCGGCCTAGATTTCGACGACTTGCAGTCGAAACGCAATTACCACGGTGTCGCGGTCTACTCGGCCTCGAAGCTCGCCAATATCCTCTTTACTCGTGAGCTGGCCGGGCGCCTAGAGGGCTCGGGAGTTACTGCAAACTGCCTGCATCCTGGCGTGGTGGCCACTCGCTTTGCGGCTGACGGAGACGCGGACGGGCTTTGGGGCTTCGTCTTCAAGTACTTGCGCTTTCTGCTTCTGACTCCTGAGCGTGGCGCGCGCACATCGGTATTTCTGGCCTCTGACCAATCCCTGGATGGGCAAAATGGCGGCTATTACTCAGGCTGCCGCTTGGCCAAGCCCTCGCGGGCGGCCTCCGATGACTTGGCCGCCAAAAAACTCTGGGCGGCTAGCAGGGAGCTCCTAGGGCTCTGATTGGGCCTTCCTGGGCCTTCCTGGGCCTCTCCGGGTAACCCGAAGAGAAGCCTAAATTAGAGTTCGCCTAAGGAGTTTGCATTGCGGGAGCCTCGGTGTAGCCTTCGATTCAAGGTGTGGTTCTGACCCGACTCCAGAGTCGGCTGGCCAAGCATCTCTATTTTGTAATCAATCAGAGCCCGTTCTAAATGAGGGCTCAACCACCTTATTCATTCCATGAGTACCATCAAGATCAGTACAGCTGTTCTGCTCGGAGCTTCGCTGCTCGCAGGCACGAACCAAGCCTTCGCACAGAGCGGCTCGCCCCAGTGTGCGTCGGATTCCGTCCAGCTCCAGACCACGAACTGGAACTCAGCCGTGACCATCCCTAAGTTCGATCCCAGTGAGGGAATGCTGACCAAGGTCGAGTTCAAGCTGACCGGCGCCATTTTTGGCTCGGCAGCGATCGAGAGTTTGGACGCCCAGGCGACCACAGTGACGACTGACTACCAGTCGGCGATCACCTTGACGCGTCCCGACCTCAGTGTCTTGGTTGTCGCGACTCCTGTGGAGAACTTCGTCGACAATCTCTCGGCAAGCGACGGCGTAATCGACTTCGGCGGGACCTCCGGAGTGACACACGGAAACATCTCCACGCAAGAAGTGGTATCGATTGATTCCTACGCTGCGGCTGACTTGATCCTGTTCTCCGGCCCGGCTGGTAACCCTGGAACAATCGTCTTGCCCATCGACGCGGTCGGAAGTTCAACGGCTAGCGGATCTGGTAACTTGATCACTCAGTTTCTGACGAACGCCGGCGCAAGCGTCGAGGTCTGCTACTACTTCGAGCCTGACTGCAACGGCAACGGCATCGCGGACGTGCGCGACGTACTACCGACAGGTTCATCTAACGACAACAACACCAACGGCATTCCGGACGAGTGCGAGCCCAGTATCCGCACCTTCTGTGAGGGCTCTGGCTCACAAAGCGGCGGAGCCGATTGCCCCTGCAATAACAACGGCGGCGTGGGCGAGGGCTGTGAGAACGGCACTGGCATGGGCGGATTGTTGACAGCTACTGGCAACCCGAGCGTTTCCAACGACACGCTCCTGCTGACCGCTACGCAAATCCCGCTGAACGCTCCCGGCTTCTTCTGGTTCGCCAATACGCAGCCCGGGGTGGTTCAGTCAGGCGTTGGCGTTCCCTTCGGAATGGGTCTGCGCTGTATTAGCAACCCGATCTTGATCCGCAAGCTAAACAACGGCGGCACGGTTCCGCTTCCCGGTGACCCGGCCATCTCGATTGCGCAAGGCATTGATGCTGGCGACACGACCTACTTCCAGTACTGGTACCGCAACAACAACGGTCCCTGTGGAGTCGGCGCGGGTAGCGTCAACGCTACGAACGGCGTTGAGGTCGTCTGGGGACTGTAGGTTCTCGATCTAAGCCTCAATGAAGGCGCGGCAGTCCAATTGGGCTGCCGCGCTTTCTCATTAACTTAGCCTTCGTCTCCGGCGGGCTCATCTTCGAACAGCGCAGCGTTCGGGACGCCGGCTGCATAAAGCCAGGAATCGAATAGGTCGTCCAATTCGCGATTCGCGACCTTCTCGGAGAGTTCGATGAATTGCTGGGTATCTGCTGTTCCGCCCCCAAATTCGCGAACCCAGTCTTGGAGGATTTCGAAGAAGATTTCGTCGCCGACCTCGCGTCTGAGAGCGTCGAGCACCAGGGCGCCGCGCACGTAGACAGCGCCGCCGAAGACGCGTTCGATACCCGGGTCGTGCGGGGACCCAAATTTGGCGCGTTTGGACGTTTGGTAGGCATGCTTCGCCCGTGCGAAGAGTGCCTCTGGTCCATCCAGGTGTTCGTGCCAAAGCCACTCGGAGTAAACCGCGAAACCTTCGTTCAACCAGATCTCTTTCCATTGGGCGGGTGAGACGCTGTCACCGAACCACATGTGCGCGAGTTCGTGTGCGACTGTGCTTTCGCTGGTTCGTCGGCTGTAGACTGGCAGAGTTTGAGTTTCGAGAGCGCCACCAAAATTCTCCGCAGAGAGGACGCCTCCGAAGCAATCAAAGGGATAGGGACCGAAGCACTCCGTGAAGAAATCGATCAATTCTGTTGTTCGAGCGAAGGGCTCCAGCTCCGCTTCCGTTGCGTCCTTAGGATAGTAGAGGCGCAAAGGGATTCCTCCGGGACCTACTTCTTTGCGTAGGGCAAACTCGCCAATGTTGATGGTTGCAAGATAGGTCGCCATCGGATCTCTCATCTCCCAACGGTATGCACGGCCCGAGTCGTCTTCGGATCCGGACACGAGCAGGCCATTGGCAGCGACGACATAGGGGGCTGGAACCTGAACTAAGAAGGTGAAGGTCGCCTTGTCGCTCGGGTGGTTGTTGCACGGGAACCAACCTTCGGCGCCTTGCACTTCACTGATGACGTGAATGCCTTTCGGCTTCGCGATCCAGCCGACTCCTTTTAATCCCATCGCCGCAACGGATGGGTCGGGCACCAAGCTTGGCACACCGGAATAAGCCACGCTCACTCGAAAGACATCGTCCGCCGGCAGGATCTTTGCCGGAGAGATAATGAGTTCGCTGCCTTCACGTTCAAACTCAACCAGAGATCCATCTACGCGTACGGAAGCTACTTCGAAGCCAAAGAGGTCGAGGTGGAAGGAGCGCAAGTCCTGGGTCGCGCGCGCGAAGATCGATGTTTCGCCGACGATCGAACCCGCCTCGACGTCCACTACGAGTTCGATGTTGTAGTGCTCGACGTCGTACCCGCCATTGCCGGCCATTGGATAGTAGGGATCGCCCAAACCAGCTGACCCATCCAAGTCGAACGGCTCGTCCTGTGCCTCGATTTGCGTCTTCGGTTTGTCAGTCGATGCGCAGGCCGCCAATAGCAGGCAAAGTGCAGGGAGGGGACGAGGGACAAGGCGCGGATTGAGAATCGTCATACGCAGAATCTACCGAATTGAATGGTCGCCGTGGAGCTTCCCTGGAAAACCGAGGGGCCAGCGCGCTAGTCTCTGTGCTACGAATCATGACTAGCCACGCTGCAATACGATGAATATCAAAACCCTTAGCCTTTCACCTCTGTTCGCCGCAGTTCTCGTGAGTCTTGCTGGAGCCTCCCAGTCGCAGCTCGAATGGACACAGGCGAAACGCATGGTCATCTCCAAGACCGAAGCTGATGCTCCGAAGCTGATCGAAGCCAGTCGGAAGATTTGGAGCCACGCAGAACTTGCTCTGAAGGAGACGCGCTCCGCCGAAATCCTGACGAAGATCCTGGAGGATGACGGGTTCAGTGTGAAACGTGGTGTTGCTGAAATGCCCACGGCCTTCGTCGCCAGCTGGGGAAGCGGAAAACCTGTGGTTGCATTCCTTGCTGAGTACGATGCCTTGCCGTCACTCTCTCAAGCGGTCATGCCCAAGATTTACCCGGTCAAAGCGGGCGAGCCTGGACACGGCTGTGGGCACAACCTATTTGGACCAGGATCGGTTGGCGCCGGTCTTGCGCTGAAAGCAGCTATGGAAGCAACCGGGATTTCCGGGACGGTTCGTGTCTACGGCACGCCCGCGGAAGAGCATGGTATCGGCAAGGTTTGGATGGTTCGAGACGGACTCTTTGACGACGTTGACGCTTGCTTGTCGTGGCACCCCAGCAATGAGAACGAAGTGTCGCTGACTCCGAGCAAGGCGTTACGTTCCTTTGAAGTGACTTTCTACGGTCGTTCGGCACACGCCGCGGGTGCGCCATGGCAAGGCGTTTCGGCTCTCGATGCGGTCGAGGCCTTTCAGACAGGAGTCAATCTCTTGCGCGAGCACATGCCTGAGAGTGCGCGCATTCACTACGTGGTGACGAACGGCGGAGCTGCACCGAATATCGTGCCTTCAAAGGCGTCGGTGTGGCTGTTCACTCGCGGCAAGGATTGGGCGGAACAAGAGGCCGTCTACAAGCACGTGGCCAAGATTGTCGAGGGCGCTGACATGATGGCTTGGGGCGAGGAGTACGCCAATCCAAAGAGTGGGTTCAAGCCGGCAAAAATTCAGATGTTCACAGGCCTTTATCATTACAACCCGAATTTGCGCGCTGCTCAGATGATGCACGCAAATCTGGAGTTGGTGGGGCCCGCGACCTATTCAGATAAGGAACAACGGTTTGCTCGGGATCTTCAAAATTCCTTCGGGCTGAAGCCCTCTGGTATGCAGGTCGACATCACGCCTTTCGATCCCGATGCTATTCCCGAGCCCGGCGGTTCGACGGACGTGGCGAACATCTCTTGGGTATGCCCGACAATTGATTTGAACGTAGCCAATTGGCCAATAGATGTGCCAGCGCACTCCTGGGCTTCGACGGCTGCTTCTGGATCGGATGCGGGATACAAGGCGATGATCGTTGCTGCCAAGGTCTTGGCTTGCGCTGGGCTGGACGTGATGACCAAGCCAGAAATCGTTGAAGCGATGCACGCGGAGTTCGCAGAGTCCTCGGCAAGGTTCCCTTATGTTTCGCCCGTTGGGCCCGATGATCACCCGAGCTTGCCGTCGAGCATGCGTTAGACTTCTGCGCCCCCAAAACCCGCACCGAATAGAATTGAAATGGGAAAACGAATCGACTGGTACTACCACCGCAAGAGCTGAACAAGCTGCAAACGTTCTGACTCCTTCTTGGAGAGTCGGGATGTCACCGTCCGTGAGACGGTCAATGCTACTAAGGTTCGCTTTGGGGTGGACGCCTTGGAGGAACTACTCGAAGGCGCAGGCAAGGTGATCGTTGCGAAGGGTAAGAAGGTCTTGACCTTCGATCCGCGCAAGGATGATTTGGATGAGATAAGTAAAGTTGTTATCGGCCCGAGCGGAAACTTGCGCGCCCCTTCGATACGGTTGGGTAAGACCTGGCTGGTTGGCTTCAATGAGGAAGCGTACGAAGGAATCTTCGGTTAAGACTTAGCGCTCACCAGCTGTCACACAAAGCAGTTTCATGACCAGTACACGCCGCGAATTTGTCCGAGACTCGATATTCACCAGCGCCCTTGCCATGGGCACTCTTGCCTCCAGCGCACCCACGGAAACAGAAATGCCCAAGAAGAAATTGCGCGTCTTGCTGCTCGGCGGGACAGGCTTCCTTGGTCCCGCGTTGATCGATGCAGTTCTTGCGAACGGCCACGAGTTGACGCTATTCAACAGTGGAACGACCGAAGCACGGCGCGAGAAGGGTGGCCGTGACTCTGTCATTCCGGAAGGTGTTGAAGTCTTGATCGGAAACCGCGATCCGTTGCTCACGGCGGACGACCGCCGTTTGCGTGGCGACCCCGATGTTGAATTGAAGCGCGACCCGAACAGTCCCCGTGGACTTTCAAGTCTCGCAGGCCGCAGTTGGGACGTGGCTATTGATACTTCCGGCTACTTTCCGCGCATGGTCGACGCTTCCGCGAGTTTCTTGGCGCCCCGCGTTGGTCAGTACATTTTCATCTCCACCATCTCGGTCTATACGGACAACAGCATGCCGGGAATGGACGAGAGCGCAGAAGTGCACACGCTCACCGATCCCACAACGGAAGAGTTCGGCGCGAGCTTTGAAAACTATGGAGCCGGCAAGGCGGACTGCGAAAAGGCGGCTGAAGCGGCGATGCCCGGCCGTGTGACGAACATTCGTCCGGGCTATATCGTAGGGCGCCTGGACACCTCGAGACGCTATGCCTACTGGCCTTGGCGTGTCGCGCAAGGCGGCGAAATGCTAGTTCCCGGGACGGCCGACGATCCGGTTCAGATCATCGATGTTCGCGATCTTGCCGAGTGGACGGTGCACTGCGCCGAGATGGGAACTGTTGGCGTGTTCAACGCAACTGGACCCGTTCCTGCAATGACGATGGGGACCATGCTCGATGGCTGCAAGGCAGAGCTTGGGGGCGAGGCGAGTTTCGTCTATGCGGACCCGACCTTCCTCGCCGAACAGGAAATGAATCATCCGATCTGGGCGAGCCCTGAAGGCGAGAGCGCTGGCTTCCACTCGGTTAGCGTCAAGAAGGCTGTTGATGCGGGTCTGAAGTTCCGCACTCAAGGTGACACGGCGCGCTCTACCTTGGACTGGTTGCAATCTCTGCCGGATGATCTTCAAGCGCGGTTTGTCCCGGGCAACTTGAAGGAAAAGGAACCCGAGGCGCTAAAGCTCTGGGCTGAGCGCTAGCAGCGGATTAAACATTGCCGCCAGCCCCGCGACCCAAGCTGGGCTGGCGTTCAGTGACGGGATTAGTCGCAACTCTTCGCCGCCTGCCTTGAGGAAATCTTCCGCTCCGCGCATCTCGATTTCTTCGAGAGTCTCCAGGCAGTCCGCTACGAAGGTTGGGCAATAGACGGCCAAACGTTTCACGCCCTGGGCGGGAAGATCTACGAGTACTTTGTCTGTGTAGGGCTGGATCCATGGCGTTCGTCCGAGCCGAGATTGGAAGCTTATACTGCTGTTAGATTCGTCCAGCATCAGTCTTTCGCGCAGTCCCTTCGTCGTTGCGAAACACTGCGCCCTGTAACAACTTTGATTGGCAGCCACCATTCGTTCGCAACAGTTTGCGCTGCGCAAGCAGTGGGCGCCGCTGTCATCGCTCTTCGTGCAATGTCGCTCGGGCAAGCCGTGATAGCTGAAGAGTACGTGGTCTGGCTTGAACTCATCGAGCACTTCTTTCCCCAAGGCGGCAAAGGCATCTAGGAAGTGCGGGTCGTCATAGAAGGCAGGCAGGACCTGAATGTACGGCGTGTTCCAAAGCTTGCTGGCTTCACGGTAAACGGCTTCAAGTGCGGTGCCCGTCGCGCTTGACGCGTACTGCGGGTAGAGCGGCGCGACCAAGATGCGGTCACAGCCTTGGGTGCGCAGAGCATTCAGACCTGTGGCTATGGAAGGGGAGCCGTAGCGCATCCCGACTTCAAAGATAACCTCTGGCAGTGCCTCGCGCAGTCCTGCACACAGGTCGATCAAGTGGTAGTAGAGCGGCGAGCCACGATCGGTCCAAACCTTGCGGTAAGCCTCTGCGCTTGCTGGCGCACGCCTAGGTGTAATCACTAGGTTGACTAGCAGCCAACGAATCGGCGCAGGCATGTCGAGGACGCGCGGATCGCTGAGGAATTGACGCAGGTAACGCCTAACCTCCGCTGTTTGAGGAGCGTCGGGAGTTCCCAGGTTGATGAGTAGTACGCCGGTCTTCATGAAGAGTGTTGCAAGGGAGCGAGGCTCGTTCGTGTCATGCCCCGTTCGTAACTGGTAGCCTACGATCTCAAGCGACTGGCTGCCCGCGAAGAAACCGGGAAGCGTCCCCGTAGCGTTCATATTGCCGCTCTCTATGCTGAAAAATCCCTCCTTCTCAATCTACCGCTACTCTTTTCCTCTCGGCCTGGTATTGGCAGCGCTCTGTTTCGCCTGCAATACGAGCAGCCAGCCCGACAGCGGAGTTGCACTGGAGCGCGCCTTTCCCCGCTTGCGCTTTCAGCGTCCCGTGTTCTTGTGCGGCGCGGGTGACGGAAGCGGTCGATTGTTTGTAGCGGAGCAAGAGGGCCGGATCCGTGTTTTCCAGAATGACGATGATCCCTCTGTTAGCGAGATCTTTCTCGACATCAGCGACAAAACGAGTCGGCGTGGTAACGAAGAGGGCTTGATCGGCCTTGCCTTCCACCCGGATTTCGCCGTGAACGGCAGCTTTTTCGTGCACTACTCCTCGTCGGATCCGGACGAAGTTGGAATCGTTTCACGCTTCCAGATTTCCAAGGACGATCCCAATCGTGCCGATCGCGAATCGGAAGAGGTGCTCTTGCGTCAGGAGCAACCATGGCGCAATCACAACGGCGGCATGTTGGCTTTTGGCCCGGATGGTTATCTGTACATCTCTTTTGGAGATGGCGGTGCAGCAAATGATCCTGAGGGCAACGGCCAAGATCTGTCGACCTGGCTCGGGTCGATCCTGCGCATCGATGTTGATGAGCGTGGAGTAGACATGAGCTACGGTATTCCCAGCGACAATCCCTTCACGCAGGAGCCGGTAGGGGCCGCGCCCGAAATCTGGGCCTTTGGCTTGCGCAATGTTTGGCGTTTCTCTTTCGATCGAGAAAGTGGCGATTTGTGGGC
>JBLIOI010000034.1:0-38608 GCA_047639675.1 Planctomycetota bacterium
CCAGGTCGCGCAGGGTGTGCAAGCTGTCTATGACTTCAGTGAGCTTCTGCCTTTGTGATAACTGAAGGAAGCGGTCCTCTCTTAGCGAATCGAGGCTGACCGTAATGCGTCCCACTCCAGCTTCCTGCAAGAGCGGTGCTTGCTCCGCCAGTAGAACGCCGTTGGTGGTCATCGCGATGTCGTCCAACTTCTGGTTGGCGCTAATCATCTTGATCAAGACTGGAAGGTCCTTGCGCAAGAGGGGCTCACCGCCGGTCAATCGCAACTTGTGGACCCCGAGCAAGCAGAAGGCTTCCACCAAGGTCGCGATCTCTTCGAAGGTCAGAATCTGCGGCTTATCAAGCCAGGTGTAGTGCTCCTCGGGCATGCAATAACCGCAACGTAAGTTGCAGCGGTCAGTAACCGATAAGCGCAGGTTGCGCAGGGGGCGCTGGCGACTGTCGAGAATGGGCATGGAGGAGTTAAGCATGATCGTTGGACTCTATGGTACTCGAAAGCCAATGAATCAAGGGCAGCCCCACTCTGGGATTCTATGCGGATTGGATCTGCGAATTCTACGACCTTCAAAGCCCTGGATCGATCCGCTGTCTCCTGACCCTGTGGTGGGGAGTCCGCTATGCTGTGGCGATGGAACTAGCAGAACTGATCAAGAGTGGGTGGGAAGAACACGAGCATGAAACTGAGAAGGTTGCCAGAGATCTCGAAGCGGGCATTGAACTTGTCTTGCCCGATGACCCCTCTGGGGCAGCCGCATTCATGAATCTAATCGGACACACCATCGGCGATCACGGTGGGGACAGGCCGCGCGCGTTACGGCTTTGTGAAAGCGTTGTCGAGCGATTGGCGGATCTGGGAAACCGCGAACCCATACTGCACTTGGCCGTTGCTCGACATTTGGCAGGCGAAGAGGAGGCAGCCCGTGCCGCCGAGAGAGAATTGGGCGCCGATGCGGTGAGTCAGGTGCGCGTACGGCTGCTTGTTGCCCAGGGTTTGGTGCACGGCGAGGCGTGGGGCAAGGCTATCGAACTCTATACTGAATGCATCGCCGTGGCCGATTCGCTCCCGACGGGGCACGGTGCTGAAAGAGCCGCTGCGCTCGTTTCCAACAACATCTCTTCGGCTCTCTTGCACATCGAGGAGCGCGATGATGATCAGTCGCAATTAATGGAGCGTGCGGCCCACACTGCTCACACCTATTGGCTGCGTGTGGGGGATTGGACGAATTCGGAACGCGCCGACTATTTGCTCGCAATGGTCTACAACTCTCTTGAGCGTGGCGCTGAAGCGCGCGAGTTCGCGCGACGGGGCCTTCAGACAATCGCTACGAACGGTGAAGCGAAGGTCGATCAGGCCTTCCTCGAGTTGGCTCTCGCCAAAGCGTGCAAACTCAGAGGTGATTTCGATGAGCAGTCTCTCTCGATATTACGCGCGACTGCCCTCGCCGATGAGTTTGGCGACGAGGGGCTGTCCAACTGGTTCAATGACGAGTTGAAGAAAGCGCGCTAAGGCCTTCCTCGATTTGTGCCTTGCCCGCTATGTGGGGTGCGTACTGAGGTATGGACCATTAGCCGGATACTTGGAGCGCCGCCTTGCCCGCCGCTCAAGATCAGGTCGGAGTAGACTGGCTTGTCGATGACCTCGACACGCTTGGGCCGATGCGCCGAGGAAGGGGGGGACTCGTACAGAGAACGAATTCGCCCTCTGGATCGAAGACCGCCAAAGGGGTGAATGCTGGGCCAAAGGTGGCGATGCAGGCGCTGATGAACATCAGCGCGAGTTTGCTGCGTAGGGTCAAACCGCTCATGGTTTCGTGCCTCACGTAGCGCATCGTCCAAAGCGGAGTAATGGGGCCAGGTGTTGCCGTTTTTGGCCCCTGGTTGCTTCTCTCCAACTAGCGCTAGCAACATGGTCTGGGGGTAGAACCACCAGGGGCCGCGTGAAAATACGATAATTCGGCGAATAGCCAATTCAGGACACCTCTGTCTTGATTAGACTTCGAGTCCTCCCATTCCCCCACCAATAGTCCAGTGAAGACCATCATCGAGCCCTTTCGCATCAAGAGCATCGAGCCTATCAGGATGACCTCCCGGCCCGAGCGCGAGGAATTACTCGCGCGCTCTGCGTTCAACCTATTCGGGCTGCAATCCGGAGATGTCATTTTCGACCTCCTGACGGACAGCGGCACCGGCGCTATGTCGAGCGAGCAGTGGGCTTGAGTCATGCGTAGCGATGAATCCCACGCGGGCTCTACCAGTTTTCAGCGCTTTGAGTCAGCGGTGCAAGACATGTTTGGCTTCGAGCACGTGATTCCGACTCACCAGGGGCGCGCGGCCGAGCATCTGATCTTTGGTACGCTCGGAGAAATGGGAATGGTCATTCCCAACAACATCACTTCGATACGACGCGGGTTACGGGATCTGAACAAACGGCTACAACGCCTCACTTCGGAGGCGTAAACACTTTTGAGAGACACGATGAAAAACTACAAGAACATCATCGTCGGGTTGGACCTGACGACGGACGGCGATGCTGTTACCCCCGGCGCTTGCAAAGCAGCTCATCAGGCGATTTGGGTTGCGAAAGCCAATGATGGCTCAATCCGTTTTGTGCATTCGAGTCGCCCGGACGGAACGCGAACTCCTGGGTGGGGCTCCAGTGGAGTCGTACATGAAGGGCTACCGAGTGCGGGGCGCGCTGCACTTGAAGCCTTGGTGACTGAAGTGCAAGAGTCCGGCGTTAAGGCCGAATTGGTGATCACCGACGATCGTCCCTGGATCGACATCATCAAGTTGGTTTTGAAAGGCGGAGTTGACCTCGTGATCGTCGGCAAGCGCAATGAGGCTACGGAAGACGGCCGGCGATTAGGCAGTATCGCCGTCAAGCTTTTGCGCAAGTGTCCTGGTCCGGTTTGGGTCGTGCGCCCCGAGCATGATCTTGTGCACAAGCTCGTTTTGGCTGCCACCGACCTGACAGAAGTTGGCGATCAGGCCGTGTGCGAGGCTAGCGCGGTTGCCGGACGACATGGCTGCAAGTTCCACGTTGTTCATGCCTGGCAGATGCCCTTAAGTATGCAAATGGAATCGTCGCGCATGAGCGAAGAGGAATTCAATGCTGAGGTTGAGCAGGCCAAAGAACAAGTCAAGGTTCACATTGAGAAGTGCTTGCCCGACGGCTCGGGGCCGAAGATGGAAATCCACACAGGCCAAGGATCACCGGCCCAGATCATTCAAGAGGCAGTGGACCACCTGCACCCGGACCTGCTTGTTATGGGAACGGTTTCGCGCACGGGAATCGCCGGGTTGCTGATCGGTTCCACTGCAGAGCGTATGCTGGCCCAGGTAGACTGTTCGATTCTGACGCTCAAGCCGGACGGCTTCGAGTCGCCGGTCAAACTCTAAGTCAAAGGCGCGTTCGCGCCGGAGGGAGGCAGGACTGCACATCTTGCTTCTCTTCATGCCCGTGAACCAATGACTCTACACAACCTGCGACGCGTACAGAGCCTTCTCGCTCTCTGCGCAACTCTAGTTCTCGCACCTGGTCTTTGGGGGCAAGAGGCGAGCGACTCGTCGGTGCCCACGGATTGGGATGCTGTGACAAAGGCTGCCACTGAGTTGCTGCTTCCCGCGGTGGAGGATGGCCTCACCGTTGGATTGGTTGTTGGTATCGTGCGCGGGAGTGAGTCGCGCGTATTGGCCCTCGGCGAAACACGGCTAGGGAGCGGGCAAGGCCCCGACGCCGATTCGATCTATGAGATCGGTTCCGTCAGCAAAGTCTTTACCGGTCTTCTGCTAGCGGATGCGGCGACTCGTGGAATTGTCGAGCTCGACGACACGGTGGAGGACTTGCTGGACGGGGTCGTAGAAGTCCCGACCTTTGCCGATCAGCCGGTCCAGCTCTGGCACCTCTCGACACACACGTCGGGTCTTCCTCGCATGCCGAGCAATATGGCTCGGGCAAACCCTGAAGATCCCTATGCGGACTACACGGTGAAGGAGATGTACGACGCGTTGGAGGGCTGTGACTTGGAGCGCGCCCCGGGTGAGCGCTATGCCTATAGTAATTTGGCAGTGGGCCTGCTCGGCAATTTGCTCGTGCGCGAACAGGACGAAGCTGCAGGCTACGCTGGCCTACTACGCAAGCGCATCACAACTCCCCTCGGACTTGAGCATACTGCGATTCTGCTGACTCCGTGGATGACCGAGCACCTGGTTCCGGGATACGACGTAGACCAGAACCCCAAGCAGAACTGGGACTTGCCAGCCTTTGCAGGTGCAGGTGGGATACGCTCAAATATGAGCGACATGCTGCGTTTTGCGGACGCATGCTTACATCCGGAGCCGGGGCCGTTGGCGCAAGCGATGGAGCTTTCAATGGAGATTCGCCACCGCGAGGCGGGCGGTGTTGTGATGGGTCTCGGTTGGCATGTCGGATCAAATGGCTCCACCCGCTGGCACAATGGGCAAACGGGCGGGTACCACACTTACTTCGCACTTTGGCCCGAGGGTGACGTGGCAGTGGTTCTACTCTCGAACACTACGAGCGGGCTGCTTGACCTCTTTGCAGACAATGTCTTGCTCCTGATGATGGGGCGCAAGCCGCGCGAGCTGCAGTACAAGAAAGCGCTGCCCTTGGACTTGGAAGCCAGCGAAGAATATGTCGGTGAGTACAAGCTCGGCCCACTCGCGAGGTTGACGGTGACGCTCAACGAAAAGCGCATGATGGCTCAAATGACCTTTCAGTCGCAGATACGCATCTACCCTTCAGGGCCGGATCGCTTCTTCTACAGGGCAGTTGAAGCGGAACTCCTCTTCCAACGTGACGAATCGGGAGCGGTTGTTGGTGTGGAAATTCTGCAGGGCGGCAGAACGACGAAAGGCAAGCGCGAATGAAAAGAGCGACTACTTGCGGCCACGTATAACGCCGGATTTCTTGGCCCGGAGAACAGATCTAAGCGCCCAAAGAGATGACCCCGCACTGGATTGTTGTTGCGCCAGGTGAGTGGGGTCGACAGTCCTCCGATCGTTGACGATCAAGACGACAGTCATCTCTGCCAGCTCCAGGACCCGGCGTGTCAAAGTGGCGATTCCTGCTTCAGTCCTTGGCTTCTAACAGTAGTGAAATCGTTTCAAGGTCAATGCTCAGGCTGCGATGCAAACGAACAATGGTCGCTACGCGATCGAGTTCGACTGCGGCGATGCAGACTTCGGTTGCCTCTTGAGTTGAACTTGAAAGCAGTCCGTAATCGCAAATCTCCCGCAACCAGACAGTCTTGACCTCGTAGATTTTGGCGACAACTTCCAGGGTTAGGAAGAGCTCTCCTTCGATGTAAATGCGTTCCTTCTTCACGCTGTACCTCCTTCGCGTGCGCTGCCTTCGAGAGTGACCTCGGCGTTCTCATCGCCTAGTTCGGCCAGGAGTTCCTTTTGGCGCTGACTGAGGCTTGCAGGAAGATTCATTTCGATTCGCACAAAGCAGTCGCCGTAGGCTTTCTTACCAAGGCTGAAGCCCTGTCCGCGAAGGCGCAAGCGGTTGCCGCTGCGCGAATTCTCCGGGATTGTCAGGGTGACGACTCCGCGCGCCGTGCGCACATCAACTTTGGCACCGCTCTCTGCTTCCCAGGGAGTCAAGAATACCCGAGCTTCCAAGTCATTTCCGATGAGTCGATAGGTGTCGTCATCCTTCAGGTGCAACACAAGATGCAAGTCGCCGCTTTCGCTTCCGCCTTGACCCGCTTCGCCGAGCCCCTTCAAGCGCAGCTTCATTCCATTGCGAAGATCCTGCGGGATCTTGAGTTCAATCGTTTGTCGCTTTTGGACCTGACCGATGCCGCCACACGATGGGCAAATATGAGAACCAACATGCCCCGTACCTGCACAACTCGGACAGCTTGCGCGTGCCGGAATCTCAAAGCTGCGCGTTCCTCCCGAGATGGCCTCCGTAATGGTCAAGCCAAGTTCGGCCCGGACATCTGCGCCTCGGTACTGATACCTGGCGTGGGGCGCCTGAGTTTCGTTGAAGTCTTGGCGGAATTGACCGCCGAACATCTCTTGAAAGAAGTCGGAGAAGCCTGCTGATTGGCCAAAGGACGCCTCAAATTCTTCGCGCGTCATGCTGCGTTCTCCAGCGGCGGGTTCGAACTCTTGGCCTTGCTCCCAGTTCTCGCCGAATTGGTCGTACTTCTTGCGCTTCTCCGTATCTGAGAGCACTTCGTAGGCTTCGCTGATGCCTTTGAACTTGGCTTCGGCGTTGTCTTTCTCTTCTTCGGGATGCCGATCAGGGTGCCACTTCATCGCCAGCTTTCGGTAAGCCTTCTTGATCGCAGCCGCATCATCCTCGCGCTTCACGCCGAGGACCTCGTAGTAGTCCTGGAATTTCACTGTGTGCTGTTTGGGTACGTTCTTGAGTCTAGGTGGGGGGCGGAGTCAGTGTAGCTACTTATTTCGTAACTAGCTTCTCGAACTGTTCACGGTCAAGGGTCTCGGTCTTCATCAGTTGTTCCGCGATGTGTTCCAAGAGCTCTCGTTCGTCTGTCAGTAGGGATTCCGCGTGGGGCCGGGCTTGTGTTGATTGTGTCCGCGAGCACAGTGCCCTTCGTTGGTTTTCATGCTGCGGGGACCGGTGGGGAAGCGCTCATCCATGGCGCCGGTGAGATCAAAATCCATGGACGCTACGTTCCTGTGCATGCGGACGTTGAAGGGCTCGGTTCCCCCTCTGCCCACGCAGATCGAAGAGAATTGACCGAGTCGTTGCGGACTTCGCTCATAGCGCCGAAGCGAACTTTCGTGACGCACGGTGAGCCCGCTGCCTCCGACGTGCTCAGATGCTACATTCCTGAAGACTTGGGCTGAAATGCCGAAGTGCCTTATCACGGGCAAGAAGTGAACCTCGCTAAAATTCACATCTCCTGAGGGCCATACACTCTCCGACACTCACAGAACACCGTGAAACAACAGCCCCCCGCTTCTGAAGCCGTTCCCGCATTGCTGGAAAGCCACGGTGATCGTTTGTATTCGCTCGGGGTTCGCTTTTGCGGCAATCACGAGGAAGCAGAGGATCTCGTACAAGAGACCTTCATGCTGGCGTACAAGAACTGGGACTCCTTCAAAGGTGAATCGAGTCCCGCGACTTGGCTGTATACGATTGCGTCTCGCGTTTGCCAACGCTTCCATCGCAAGCGTTCCGGGGAACCCGATCATGTGCTTTCACTTAATGCGCCTGGAGCTGACCTACTGCCGATGGGGGATGAGCTGATGGCCGTTGTTCCAGGCGAGGATGAGGGCGCACTGGCAGATCAAGTCCGGAGGGAGAGCCGTGATGCTATCGAAGTAGCGATCACGGAGCTCCCCCAGGATTTTCGCATGCCCTTGGTTCTCAAGGAGGTCGCCGGCTTCAGCTTGATCGACATCGCGACCATCATGGGCATTCCGGCTGCCACCGTGAAGACTCGTCTGCACCGTGCACGACTGCGTTTGCGCCAGGCCTTGGAGTCGACGCTTCCCAAGCGGGCCCTTCCAAAGCTCGCTTACTCGCGTCAAGTCTGTCTCGACTTACTGCAAGCAAAGCAAGAGACCTTGGATAGCGGTGTTGCCTACCAGTTCCCTACAGGGATTATTTGTGCTCGTTGCTCTGAGTTCTTTGCAGGCCTCGATTTGGCGCAGGATGTTTGCGGAGAGTTGGCTCAGGATCGGCTGCCAATAGGGCTGCGGGCCAAATTGCTGGAGCAGGCAAGGCTGGAGAGCTGCGACTGAGGTCTTCGGGGTGTTCAGAACTTTCTGAATTAAGCCGGGAACCTCGGCGAGAAGTGTGTCTCTCAGTGTGCGAAGGCTCGGACTACGCCGGTGCCCCAGCTCCAAAACGCACCAAGTGGCAAACTCTGGTTGAGGCACGACCGCAACTCATGAAGTTCAAACTCCTCGCAACTAGTCTCATTGTTCTGTCCGCCGCCTGCGCGTCAACGGACTCCGTCGCGGATCCCGAACACAAAGCGATCACTACCGAGCAACTGGAAGTCTATGAGTGCGGGTCGATTACGCGCCTACACACCTTCGGCGGGATCTTCCTTGCCAGCCAGCCTACGCCCGAAGACTTCGAACAGGCCAAGAAGGGTGGCGTGGTCACTGTCGTCAACTTGCGCCACGAAGCCGAAATCATCGATTTCGATGAACAGGTCGTAGTCACCGAGCTTGGCCTCAATTACTTGCCGCTAGCGTGGAACGGGCCCGACGAACTGACTGACAGTGTCTTTGACGAGTCGCGGCAGATAATCGAGACCGTCGAACGGCCGGCTCTGGTTCACTGTGGATCTGCCAATCGTGTTGGGGCCATTTGGTTGCCTTGGCGTGTTTTGAACGAAGGCGTTTCGGTGGAGGAGGCGCTCGCCGAAGCGAAGATGATCGGTATGCGCTCTCCCGCCTACGAACAGAAAGCACTGGACTACATCAAGCGCAAGCAGATGTAGACCGAGTTCCCCCCCGGCTAGCCGTTCCATAGGGGACGGCTAGCTGTCTCTCCACGGACGGCTAACGATCTTTTCGAAAGCGCACCGCCTTGGTTAGAAAACCGTGTCGCTCAAGCGTGAAGGAACGGGCGATGTTCTCGACAACCTCAAAGGTAATGCGCAGACCAGGGTCGCTGCTCGCGATGAACAGATGGTTGCCTTGGTTATGGAAGACAAGCGGCACTTCGTCCATTTCGTCCAGCACGATGCGACCCTCGGTTGCGTTGATAACAACGGTCGAACAACCGACTTGGTATTGGCCAAGGTAAGGGCGTGTGCCTTCTTCAGTCAGTAGTAAGTCGAGCAGCTGGGCTTCTGGTTTTGCGATCACCAAGCGTGCCAGGTCGTAGCTGAGATCTCCCACGTCTGCCTCTTCAACGCGAGCCATTACCACTACGATGAGCGAGTATTCTGGAAAATAAGCGACCTGTGCGGCACTTTCTGCATCAACCTCGCCGAGAATGATTCCGTCGCTGTCTTGCAATTGAACGTGCTTGACGCCCAAGCCACAACCGGCGGAGCTACCGTCCGAAAGCCGCACGAGATCGTTCATATCAGCCAGGTCATCTGAAGCGAGCAGCGTCAAGTCGAGCAGGCCGCGTTGAAAGAGCAAGAGGTCGCTGACCGTACTCGTCATGCCCTTTGGGAGAAATGCCAGGCGGCCTTCTTCCGGCTCCTTGGCAGAGGCTTCCGAGGTGGATGCATCGAGGTCGTAGTCGGTATTGTCCATCCCGAGTTTATCGAAGATGAATTCTTGCAGGAGTTCATCCGCGGGCATGCCGCTGATCTTCTCCAGAAGTGCGGCGAGCAATAGGCTGTCCGTTGCGTTGATTTGAACACACTCACCTGGCTGACTGACGGGTGCAACTTCGACTATCTTGCCAAGCAAGGAAGCATAGGTTAAATGCCCCCGGCTGAGCTCTTCAGGTGTCACGAAGTCGCGGTAGTCCGGCAGTCCGGAAGTATGGGACATCAATTCGCCGACACGTACCGCACAGCCTTCAGGCAGCAGGTCGGGAAGATAGGTTGCGATACGATCCTCGTGGCTGAGCTTGTCTTCCGCTTGCAGTTGAAGGGCCGTAGTGACCAAGAACGCATGGGCGAGAGATGCAGCGCTGAATGAGGTGTCGGTCGTCGCGGGTCTTTGTCGACCCGCGACAGCAGGGCCGTAACTTCCCGCAAATAAGTCGTCGTCGGAGATGGCTATCGCCACGACGACTGCTTCGGGGGAGGACTCTTGAACGAAGCTTTCTACGGCCGAGTTGGCCGCCGCCTCAAACTTTGCCGAAGGAGAATCTTGCTGCGTCGAATAACTCGACGGAGCGATAGCGAAGACGAGCAGGAGTGAGAAAAGAGAGTCGGAGCGTTTCGACATACTTCACCTTCCGGGTTCGACCCGGTTACGGTTTCGAACTCGGAGCGCCCTGCCAGGGCTCGTCTTGGGGCTCCAGAAGGGGAGCCCAGGCGCCACCATGGACGGAGCTCCGAGGGGAGCTGACACGTCCTATTTGGCGCTATTTCCAGCCCTATGTCAAGACGGAGGTGTCTGGTTAGGGCTGCCGAGAGTCTCTATTTTGCCTTCTCGAAGGCTTTGGTCAGGGCGCGGGCAAGTTTTCCCGCTGCTTCAGAAATGGCACGCTGGACTTCGTCGCTCTTGTGCTCGACTGCGAGCGGCTGACGCCCAGCGGGTCGCGCCTCCATTGTGCAGCGTTTGTCGTCCGCACCCGACTTGTGCGCGCTATTGTCATCATGTAAGTGAACCTCAACGCGCGTGATTCGGTCCGCAATGTGAGCCAGTTCTTTGTTGACCCGCTCGTGCACGTAATCATCGATGGCGTCGGTCTTCTTGATGTCACCGTAGTTGACTTGAATGATCATTGAAATCTCTCTCTGGTGGTAAATAGGTGGGCGTAGAGATGCATCCTAGCCCACGCGAATCATCCTGCGCAGACCAAAAGTCCCTACACCTTTTCGGCTCCAGATTGCAGACTGGTGAGCATGGATGTTCAAGCCAACATTGATGAATTTCTCGTCGGTCAAGTCTTTGCCGTCGTGGGGGCCTCAACCAATCGTTCCAAGTACGGAAACAAAGTTCTTCGCTGCTACCTTCAAAACGACCTGATCGCTTGGCCCGTCCATCCGTCAGAAGTTGAGATCGAAGGAGTGCCCTGCGTTTCCGACTTCGACTCGCTGGTGGAGTCTGTGCACGGCCTTTCGATCGTAACTCCTCCTCTGGTCACAGAGTCGGTTGTAGAAGCCGCCGCCGAGGCGGGGATCAAGCGCCTTTGGATGCAGCCTGGCGCGGAGAGTAATAAGGCCATTTCCCGGGCCAAGGAGCTCGGCATGACTGTGATTGCTGGCGGGCCCTGTATTTTGGTGGCTCTGGGCTTCAAAGAGTAGAGCAGAGTCCCTATTCAGGGAATCGGCGCTCCAGGCGCTAAGGAGCAACCCATAGGGGATCGATGGAAGAGTCGAGAGCCTATGAAGAAAATTAGCCTGTGCATGATCGTGCGCAACGAAGAGAGTTCGCTCGCTCGTTGCCTTGCTTCCGTTCAGTCCATTGTCGATGAAGTCTGCATTGTCGACACCGGTTCCACCGATCGAACGATCGCGATTGCCAACGAGTTTGGTGCGCGCGTCTTAGAGAGAGCCTGGAACCATGACTTTAGTGCAGCGCGCAATGCGTCCTTGGCAATGGCGAGCGGCGATTGGGTGCTAGTCTTGGACGCTGATGAAGAATTGAGCAATCCGCAGTTCGCCCGCGCCAAGCTCGAGAGGTTCATGGCTAGCGATACTCCTCGTTTGGGCCGCGTGCTGATCGAGAATCAAGCGAACGACGGTGAGTGCAGTTCGATCTCCATCACGCGTTTCTTCCCGAAGAGCCAAGCCTTCACATACTGCGGGATAATCCACGAACAAGTCTCTTGTAGTGAAACCCAAGTTGAACATAAGAGCACTGGTCTGTGCATCTTGCATCATGGCTATGCGCTAGCAGAGCCGGAGCGCGAGATCAAACTGCAGCGCAACACGGAACTTCTGCGCAGGGCGCTGTCGAGCGATCCCGAGGACGGCTACCTTTGGTTCCAACTCGGTCGTACGCTTGCCTTAGCCGATGACAACGCCGGGGCCCTCGATGCCTTGGAGCAGGGCCTTGCTCGTTGCCCCGATGACGCGCCGTGGGGCGTCGCGCTCTTGGAGACCGGTGCCTACGCCCTACGCGCCCTTGGTCGTTCAGGGCAAGCGCTCAAACTCTTGAGCAACGTCGAAGTAGAGTTTAGTCAACGTGCCGATACCTGTTTCTTGATCGCGTTACTGTCGATGGATTGTGGCCAACTAGAACGCGCTGAACGCGGCTTCCTGCATTGCCTAGACCTTGGGGGGAACAAGGCCCATTACACAGAAACCGAGGCGGCCGCGGCCGCCGCGACCTGTGCTCCCGCATTCAACTTGGGAGTCATGAAAGAAGTTCTGGGTGACAAGAGAGCAGCGGAGTCTTGGTTCCGCAAGGCGCTTGAGTTTCGACCTGGCCACGGACCGAGCACGCAAGCACTGCTGCGAATAGGGGCGTAGGGGCCCGCAGGATTCTCCCCGCCGTGATAGCATCGGGTGGCGCTGGCCGCCATGCATGGCTAATCACGAACAGGGCAGATGTCAGAATCCGCAGGTACACCGAAAAAGACTGCGCAGCGCCGCACGCTTGCGCCGCCCAAGATCAGTTTGGTGAGCGATCACCCGGACGTGATTCGGGCTCACCGTCGGGGCAGTTTGTTGATGAGCATTCCCGGGGCAATTGGGACATTGATTGCTCCCTTCTACGTCTGGCGTTATGGAATCAGTGCCGTTGACATCGGCTTATTCCTTGGCATGTATTGGCTGACGATGAGTGTTGGTCTGTGCGCTGGTTATCACCGCCACTTCACGCATTCGGCGTTCACTGCGCCGAAGGCCTTGCGTTGGTTCATGGCGATTTGTGGTTCGATGGCTGCTCAAGGATCTTTGAGCTACTGGGTTGCGATTCATCGCCGCCATCACGCCTTCGAAGATATGGAAGGTGACCCGCATTCGCCCAACTTGCATGGAGAGAGTTCTTCCGAGCGCAGGCGGGGATTGTGGCACGGCCACTTTGGGTGGACGTTGAGCTATGGATTGCCAAACGCGACGCATTACTGTCCGGACATCCTTCGCGAACCGTTCTTGATGTCGATCAGTCGCAACTACAAGCGCTGGGTTTTGATTGGCCTTCTGGTTCCAGCGTTGATCGGCGGGATCTTGTCAGCTTCTTGGCCGGGCGCATTCAGTGGTGTTCTGTGGGGCGGATTGGTGCGCAGTTGTGTCGTTTCCAATTCTATTTGGTCGCTGAACTCATTCTGCCATCGTTTTGGCTCGCGTCTGTACCCGACAGATGATCAAAGCACGATCAACGCTTGGCTTGCTCTTCCGATGCTGAGAGAGTCTTGGCATAACAACCACCATGCTTTTCCTTCTTCTGCAAGGCATGGCTTGGGGCGCTGGCAGTTTGACGCGACCTACGTTTTGATTTGGACCCTGGAAAAGGTGGGCATAGCCAGCAAGGTCAACGGCCCGAAGCTCTAGCGATCCTTCGCAATGAAGTGGGCGACTGTCCCGGCGACAGCTCGCGTGCGCAGGGTCGTCTTCGTCGCGGACGATCAGAGCCTCTGTGGTGACTCGTGGGGCGAGCTTCGTCAAAGTCGTTAGCCCAACAAGGTTGAGGGTAAAGTGCTCCGGCATACGCTGGCGCAGGCGGCGATTGAGCCATTGCCATCATCGCGCTTGCTCCACCCAATGAATGACCGGCCAGTGCAGGCAGGGGTCCGCATTCTTTCACGAGGGCGTACAGGCCATGAATGAACTCGAAGATGGCGAGCTCATGTGGCGAGGTCTTACAACGCTCCGGAGTGGTAAAGGCCCGTAGCACTCGCCCTCCAATATTCACGGGTTCTGTTATCAGAACCTTGTGGTCAGCTAGCGTCGTGCCGGACCTTGGCGTTGCTCATGAACTTGCCTGATTGCTCACTTGTGCTGGGCCGTTCGACTATATTCCAGGCCAATCCGACCCAAGACATCATTCGAATGCCCATGCCGGCGAAATCTGGCTCGAACCAATGAAAGCCGAGGAATGCTGAGCGCGGGAAGGCGTGGTGATTGTTCTGGTAGCCGGGGCCAAAGAATGGGATGGCAGTCCAGATTAAGTTGCGACTCTCGTCACCCACGTCAAATCGCTGTGGGCCAAATCGATGACTCGCGGAAGCGACTGCCCAAGTCACATTTTGCACTACGAATATGCGTACCAACCCTCCCCAAAGGAATCCGTCCCAAGGTAGGGCCTAGGATCGTTTGCAGCGCGATGGGCTGTTGGTCTGCCGTAGGTCATCATTACGGATCCTGACCTTGGGCGCCGCGGGTTGTAGGCGCGACTGTTTGCTTTGGATCGTGTTGCTCATGGAGCAGGCGAGTTAGCAGAGTGGCTAGGCCCTAGGATACAGCGCCATGTCAATCCGTGGGGGCGTAACGGCGGGAGTGAATTTAGGCTTCAATGGCCCCGATAGCCGTCAGTTGATCTAGCAGCGCATTGATATTGGGGTAGTCGTAGGCTAGGACGGTATCGAACTCGCGACCCAGGAGCGCGCTTAGGTCCCCGCTTAGACCCACGGCCGCTGTTGAATCAAGGCCGTAGAGTTCAAAGGAGAAGTCGGGATCAACCTCAGCAGCTTCCATGCCAAGTAACTGGGCTAAATAGGTCGCTAACCATTCGCGAAGTTCATCGCGAGTGATCGCATCGGGATTCTGTTCCATAGATATCAAGCAGTGGGGGGAGCGGATGGAGGGCTCTCGGATGCCTTGGGGTGCAACTCTGAAAGTTGACCTTCGGCCAGCATAGTGCGGCATTTCCGCCGACGGATTTTACCGCTAGAAGTCTTTGGGATTGAAGCGTGCCGAACGAGTACGACTCTGCGGACTTGGATGCCGTAGGTTGCAGCGATGATGGCGCGAATCGCGCCGGTGAGTTCCTTGCGCAACGAACGGCTCTGTTCGCCGATCTCCAAAAGGGGGCGGCTAAAGTCGCGGTGAACCTCTTGTACGATTACCACATGTTCATTTTCACCATCGTCGACGGTGAAGGCGGCGCTGGAATCTGGGCGCAGGGCTGGGTGACTTTCGGCCGCCAAGCATTCAATGTCTTGTGGGTAGAAGTTGCGGCCGTGCTGAATCAGGATGTCCTTGATCCTTCCTGTGACAAACAACTCCTGGCCCTCTTGGAATCCCAAGTCGCCCGTACGAAAGAAGGGGCCTTCGCCAGCATGGGTGAAGGCTTGGAAGGGATCTTCTTCGTCAATAGGGAGGTTTAGGTAGCCCGCGCTGACGTTTGTGCCTTGCAGCCAGATCTCACCAACAAGCCCTCCTTCTATGGGGACGAATGAATCCGGATCGACAATCAGAATGCGTTGATCAAGCCAAGTGCGCCCGCATCCAACGAGGCGCGTTTGATTCACTTCGGTAGTAGGCAGGACACGATTCTCCATTAGCGCTTCTGTGTCGAAGCCAATGCTGACGAAGGGTGAGGCGCGAAGCCCTCCGCTGACATAGAGGCTGGCTTCGGCCATCCCGTAGCAAGGATAGAAAGCCTCGCGGCGAAACCCGACGGACGAGAACTTCCTAGTGAAGTTCTCCAATGTCTGAGCACGAATCGGCTCCGAGCCGTTGTAGGCAACTTCTAAGCAGGAGAGATCCAATCCCTCAAGTTGTTCCGTACTGATCCGTTGCGTACACAACTCATAGCCGAAGTTGGGCCCGCCCGTATCGGTCGCGCGGTAGCGGCTGATTGCTTGTAGCCAACGGATGGGTTTCTGCACGAAGGCGCCTGGAGCCATCAGGATACTATGGGCACCTATAAATAGCGGCTGCAGCACATTGCCTATCAAGCCCATGTCGTGGAATGCCGGTAGCCACGTCACCCAAATCGTATTGGAGTCAGTACCGAAGCCCGCGCGAATCATTTGTTCGTTGCGCTGCATATTGCGATGGCTGATTTGCACGCCCTTCGGAGAACCTGTCGATCCCGAGGTGTACTGCAAGAATGCGAGCTGTTCCGGATCAACTTCTTGATGTCGCCAATCCTGGCTTGAGACTGCCGAGATGGAGTCCGTCGCCAAAGCTTCGTGAGCACCAAAAACATCGAGCTGTGACCACTCCGCTGCGATTCCGCAGGCGTCAGTGAGCAGTATCTTGGCCTCTGCATGGCTTGCGATACCAAAGAGTGATCTGGCCGCTCGCGTGTTGCGCGGTGTGTTCATAGGGACCGCCACAACACCTGCATAGAGACAACCGATGAAGGCGCTGATGAACTCTAAACCAGGAGAGTAGAGCAAGAGAGCACGCTCGCCACGCAGGCCACGCTCTTCCAAACAAACTGCGATCTGGCGCGCCTTGGTGTCTAGCTGTCCGAAGGTGAGCGAACCAGCTTCATGCTCTCCGTCACGAAGCCAGGTGAACGCCAAGTCGTTCGGCTGGCTATCAGATAGATTGAGGCAGTGATCGACAAAGTTCGTCGCGTCACGGTATTCGAGCATGGTGCAGCGTCCCTCTGCGAGTGTCGTAAGGGGGTCACAAGGCACCTGGCGAGGCGGAGCAAGTGCATCGTGTTGAGTTTGATTCTATGCGGGCAGCCAAATCTTGGACAGGTCTAAACCAGGATCGTGTCGAGCCCGCAATCCGTAGTTCCAACAATTTTCATGGGCTTGCGTTTTGCCGGGCTTCCGAGAAAACGGAGAAGTGGTATCTTGCCTGCTTGTTGCTCCCCAGCGCTGCGACCCCCTGCTCGCCTTGATGTCCCCCGCAAAGACCCTCCAGCCGAAGCGGCAGCTCGTGATTGCTGAACGCTCTTTTTCTTGGCGGAAGTTCTCGTGATTTTTACCGAGCACCGCTTCTTCATTTTCTTCGCGATCGTCTTCGCCGTCTTCTGGGCGTTGCGCACCAATCGGTTACGCAAGGTGTTCTTGCTCGTCGCCAGCTACGTCTTCTACGGCGTTTGGGATTGGCGTTTCATCTCGTTGCTATTGATTTCGACTCTTGTCGACTTCTTCGCGAGTCGACGGATCGAGGCCAGTGACCTTCCGAAGGTGCGTAAGGGCTGGTTGATGCTCTCACTTGTCATCAACTTGGGCATGCTGGGAGTGTTCAAGTACCTCGGCTTCTTACTCGACTCGACGGCGGAGTTCCTCGGTTTCTTGGGTTTCGATGTCTCGCTGCCAACCCTTGCGGTTGTGCTACCGATTGGAATTAGCTTCTACACCTTTCAATCGCTCTCCTACACGATCGATGTGTACCTCGGGAAGGAGTCGAGCAAACGAAGTTTCCTCGATGTCGCTCTCTTCGTTGGCTTCTTTCCGCAGTTGGTAGCCGGCCCAATCGTGCGTTCGAGAGAGTTTCTGCCGCAGTTGGCGAAGACGGCTAAGTGGTCAGCCATTCCGGTGCGAGGCATGCTGTGGTTGTTCATGGTGGGCTATTTCAAGAAGGCTTGCATCTCGGACAATATTTTCCCGCTAGTCGACGCCTACTATGAGAACGTCGCTGAGCACACGCGTGCCAGCGGAGTCTTGGCCTCGATGTTCTTCGCTGTTCAGCTCTATTGCGACTTCTCCGGGTACTCGGACATGGCGATCGCCTGTGCTGGCTTGCTGGGCTACACATTGCCGATGAACTTCTACTATCCGCTTTTGGCGACGGACTACACGAAGTTGATGAACCGCTGGCACATGAGCCTCTCGCGTTGGGTGCGCGATTACATCTACTTGCCGATGGTCGGGAAGAAGCGCTCCAGCGTGTACCAACTTTGGTGCTTGACGGTCACCATGTTCTTGATGGGACTGTGGCACGGCGCCGCATGGCACTTCGTCATTTGGGGGCTATGCATGGGGCTGGGCGCCGCAGTACATCGCGTTTGGCAGGGGGTACCCCTGTCAAAGCGTTTGGACTCGAGACCACTGAAGTTCGTAGGTTTCCTGATCACCTACTCCTGGGTGGTGCTGGTCCTAATCCTCTTCCGTGCCGAGAATATGGGCCATGCGTGGGAGGTGCTTCGCGGGATAGGAGGCCCATCGAACAATGGAACCGAGTCGTTTGGCTCCTTGGCCTGGGGCTTTCTCGGCTTGATTACGCTGGCTCACTACCTGTTCATGATCTGCAAGCCCGAGCAAGCTATCAAGCGCATTCCGAGCTGGAGCTTTGCCGTCTTGATGGGGGTCTTAGTTCCGCTCTGCTTATCCTTCGCAAGAGCGGATGTTAAGCCGTTCATCTACTTTCAGTTTTGAGTCTTGCCCGCAGCTTTGACATGCGCGGCGAAGGCTCCCGCTAGATGGCGCGTGAATAGTTTTGAACCCTTTTGAGTGAAGTGTGTTCCATCCCAGGTGAAACGTGGCGATATCACCTCCGGGTACTTGTCTTCGTCATCCATGCGAATGAGGGAGTTCACATATCCATCGCGACTTAGAGCGACGACCTCGCGGTCATCGTAGGAGCCGATCCGTGTGTAGAAGATAGCGCGTGCCCCCATTGACTCGGCAAGCTCTTCGATTCGCCTGAAAAATGGCGCTGCGCTCACATCCGCAATTTCTGAGACCTCGCGTTCGCTGGCCATACTCGCGTATTTGCTCATGAATGGCTGCTTACTCGCGAGGAATTCGCTTCGGCGCTGTAAGGCGCCGGGAAGTGGTTTGTCTGCGATGCTGTGATATCCGTCGCCATGGGGCCCAAGCCAGCGGTTTTTTCGTTGGTCGCCCGAGTCGACGCTCAAACTGCTTTTGATCCAAGGGACCCCACGACCCACTCCTAGTTCGTTGTAGATGCAGAGAATCGCATTGCGCCAATGCGACCCGGCTTCCACCCTCCAAGGCAGGTTCTTACTGGCCGCGAAGCCCATCAGGTGGCGAACCGTGTCGAAGTCATGCCAGGCAACACTCTTCTCATCCAAGAATGGGCCTTCGCTCGTGATCTTGGTGACTACGTCCGCTTCGACGAGGATCCAGCGCAGATCTTTTGGCTTGGTTTCCTCGATGCACTGCAGCATGTAGTGGCATTCAGCGATCGTGGTGCCAGGAATCCCCATGTTGAATGTCTTGGTCTTGAGGCCAGCCTTCTTTGTCACTTGATCGAAGAGCTTGGGTTGGGTTCCACGGTAGACCGCACTAGAACCGAGTAGCAAAACGTTGCAACCTTCCGTTTGCTCGGCGAAGGCATCGACCTTGATGGTCGTTCCTTCGTGGGTGCTGAACGGCATGACCTTGTCGAGACCTCGCACCAATCCAAACGCTGTAATGGTGAAGATGGCGATAGAGCGAGCATCACTTCTCCATGTGCTGGTCCTTAGTTGATCGTTCATGCTAGGTGGCTTTAATTGCGTTCTTATCCGAGTAGGGCGCTATCACGCCATCGCCGCTTTCAACTTCCTGTCCCCACATGACCGGCGTTCAGCGTTCAGCGCTCCGCAACAGCAAAGGCCATGGCGAGCCCAGCGTCATGTGTGATCGTGATGTGAATTCGTACGATACCGAGTTCCACTGCAATCTCTTTCGTGCGCCCATGCAAACGTAGTTGTGGGGCAGACTCGCTCTCGCGCAGGACTTCGATGTCCACCCAGCGAACCCCCTTGGCCCAGCCCGTGCCCAAGAGTTTCATCACCGCCTCTTTCACCGCGAATCGTCCAGCGTAATGCGTGAAGCGCTGTTTGCGTGCGTCACAATACGTTTGCTCCTCCGCAGTGAAGAGGCGATCGAGAACCTTCTGTCCCTGGCGAGCATGCAACTTCGCGAGCCGGTCGATTTGGGCGAGATCGCTTCCTATGGAGTGAATGGTCATGTGCTAAAGCGTCGATTACTGAGCAGGGTAGCACGAAGCTTCAATTGCGCCAGATGACCCCCGTCTGAGATGCAGAACTTGTTCCCGAATCGGGGAGGTGTGGAGCTAGTGGGCTTAGCTACTAGCGAATTGTGCCGACATCTCTCCAGAACACACTTCTATCGCGGAATCAGAATAATGAGTCAAGCGCAATTTACATCCACTCCTCAAGGCACTCAGCCCGCCGGTTCCACGCTCTCCAGCGACACCTTGACAGTTCTGCACGTTGGTTGCGGTTCGCGTAACGCAACAGAGTTACATGATGCCTTCAAGGGCGAAAATTGGGAGGAGGTCCGTTTGGACATCGATCCTGCGGTCGAGCCAGACATCGTGGCTTCGATCACGGATATGTCACCTGTGGCATCCGGAACGGTTGATGCAATCTTTTGCTCTCACAACCTAGAGCACCTCGAAGCCCACGAAGTCCCCTTGGCCTTGGCCGAATTCCATCGCGTACTCGCTTCTGGCGGAATGCTACTCGTCACGATGCCTGACTTGCAGGCCGTGGCCAAAGTCATCGCCGAAGGAAAGCTTGAAGAAACCGTCTATGTTTCTCCTGCTGGTCCGGTGGCAGCGATTGACATCGTCTACGGCTACCGTCCCTACATCAGTGGCGGAGCAAATCGCATGGGGCATCGCACGGGTTTCACTCAAGGGTCTCTCAAGAAGCACCTGGCCGCTGCGGGCTTCACGGACGGCCAAGTTTGGTCGCAAGAGTTTGACTTGTGGGCGATGATGACGCGTAGCTAGAGGGCACCTAAAAATCGATGCGCGCGACAAGACCGGGTTTGATGGCAGCTCGGTCAAAGAGCTTTGTCCCGAGGGGGATCCAGCGCCCATTGATTTTAGACATGCGCCCAACTTGGACGTTGTAGGTACCAGGTCGAAGGGCCTCGAATTCAATGCAATTCGCGCTAGTGGCTATCCCTGGACTTGTTCTGACGGGGTGGTCGCCGTTGACCGATTCCACAATGGCCTTGGCATCAGCGTAGTCGGTATTGACTAGGCTGTACTGCACAATTTGTCCCGCCTGGGGTGCTGCGCTCTGTTGCAATGTAATGAGCAACCCTCCGCTACTGGCACTGATCGTGACGGATGTTTCTTGGCCGTTTGGGTAATGCGCGTAGCTCTCCGTGCTGCCCAGGAGGACCCTCGACTTCGCGTCGAGCAGATCGATCCGAATTGGCTTGGTGCCAACCCAATCGAAGGCGAGTCCGCCGTTTCTATCGGTATAGCCAACCGTCTTGGCGGACAAGCTGCGTGTCCCTGGTTCGAAGCTATTGTCAGTCACGGCGATGACTGGCGTGCGTGGCCGGTTGGAGGAGATGTGGATACGGGCTGGTTCTAGCCGTTCGCTGTTTTGAGCCAGGTATTCGTCAGTTGCCCAATCCATAGCTACATCACCAAGGTTTAGACTCTCCCCGGCCGCCAATTCTATGGAGGCTGTCCGAAGGTGCTTGAAAGTCTTTTCGCTGTAGGCAACCAGATAGCTACCTGGCTTCAGTGACTCGAAACGGAAGCGTCCATTCTTGTCGGAATTCCTTTTGAAACGTGTTGGGGAGCTGCGACCCAACTTCAAGATACTCGCTTGAGTTTGGATGTAGGTCAAAACAACCGAAAGCCCCGCATAGGGTCTACCTCTCTTGGTCGTTCTCCCGAATAATTTAGCCTGCGCGGAACTAGAGCGACTCGCAAGAACTTGGCGTTGTTCTTCGAGGTGAATAGCCTCGAGGGTGCTCTCCCTTACAAGCTCTGGCTTGAATGCGCCGGGGAGATCGCCGGACGCTGTTTGCCCCGATGCATGGACTGGATGCGGGGCGAGCGCTAGGCCGTCAGTTGGCGCTTGCTCGGGCCAGCTAAATACAACCAGCCCCACGACTAGTGCGAGCGTTGCAAGGGTTCCGATTGCGAGCCTGTTGACTTTCAACATTCGCCGTTCTGTACGGTGGCCTTACGGAGGCGTTGGGCCGGAGCTTAGGTTTTCTTCTGGGCGCTGCTCTTCTTCGTCGCCTTCTTCATTGCCGATCTTGTTGATCACCTTGCGCAGGGCTTCAAGCGTTGCGCGACGATCCGCGGGGAATTCCTCGAGGTGCGCTGCGCCGGTGGTGGCTTTGCTCAGCATGGCTGGGCGCCCTATACGTGTCCGTTGGAGAGCGTCTAGATCGCTTCAACTTCGAGGAGCGCATCGCCTTCGCGAATCTCCGCTCCATCTTCGCATAGCCAGCGAACAAGCTTGGCGCGCGCCGGCAGTCCATTCTTGGCTTCGTAGCTGACTTGCCCGAAGGTCTTCATGATCTCGACTAAGCCGATGGCCGTGCCACCTGTGATCTCTGCGCCAATCTCGACGTAGGCCGCTTCGTCCGGGCTGGGGCTACGGTAGAAACGTCCGCCCTGAGTCGCGCGCAAAATGAGGCCGGACTCATCGCTTTGCTCTGCTTGATCTGCGTGGGCAAGCGCGCCTTCATCGATAGGACTTAATTCGTAGAGAGTCGTGCCATAGCCAACCGGTTCATGAACACGCTTGGGGCGCGCACTGGAAATCCGGCCGCTGACATTTGCCGGAAGCACAAGCGTAGTCGCGTGCCCCGCGCTCATCAGCACTCCTGCGATCTGGCCCGGACCTAGAAGCTCACCAGCTTGCAGTGCGCAAGTGAAGAGGCCAACTCCCGGAGAATTCAGGGAAGTTTTATCGCCCGTGCGTAGTGCGAGAAGTTCGATAGATTTATTCATCGGTATTGTGCCAGTCTAACCGCAGGGGTCCGTAAGAGCCGCGATGTCGTGCAGGGACCAGATGCGGGGATTCTTGGTGCGGCGATAGCCCATGGTCTGATAGCTGGCTTCCGCGAACAGCTCGAGCCAAGAGCGCAACTCGTCGAAGCGTACGATTTCATCCGTGTCCATTTGCGCGGCGGACTTGAATGGGTCCATGTCGCCTTCAATGCGCGCTTCTGTGTCGAGCATGCCTTTTTCTATGGCGGCGCGCTCTTCAGGGTCGTCGCTGGCGATCTCAAAGTTGTCGTCCAACTTCGTGTTGAAGGCTGCGATTGCCAAGGTGCGACCTTCCATTACCGATTGGCGCGTGAGTACCGTCGACAGTTGAACGACCGGTTCATAGGGGTGACCCGCCATCGCGTAGTAACCCGCGCCAGAAGCCTTGCGCAAGAGAAGCGTGAACATCGGAGTCGTGTTCGTGCTGTTGGTGTAGATCAAGTTGGATCCGTAACCAAGCAAGCCCTGGCGTTCCGCTTCCACGCCAATGTCGAAGCCTGAAATGTCCTGCAACCAAACGATCGGAATACCGTCCGCTTCGCAAGCCCTACTGAACTCCGAAACCTTGGCGATGCCTTGTTTGTAGAGGATGCCCGCGGCTTTTTTCGAACCGTGGTTGTCCGGGTCGTCCATCAGGCCTTGGCGGTTGGCGATGAAGCCCATGTAGAGTCCATTCACGCGGCCAATACCGACAATCATCTCTTTGCCGCGATCCGGCAAGACTTCCCAGAACAGGCTGCGATCGACCAAGCGTGCCAGAATCTCTTCGATGGCGTAGGTCATGCGATGGTCGGAAGGGAAGATGCCAGCCAGTTCGCGCGTTGCAAAGAACGGATCGCCGGGGTCGGCGCCGTGACGGTAAAACTCGGCCGCGGACGAAGGCAAGCCGCGCATCTCGCCGCGAATCATTTCGATGGCGGTCGAGTCGTCCGGGACGCGAATGTCTGCGCAACCGGATTGATGGACGTGCACTTCCGGCCCACCGATGTCGAGGCTGGAGAGGCTTTGGCTCTTGGCGCCTTTGATCAGCGCCGCACCGGCGATCACCATGTAGGCTTGCTCCGTCATGTAGACGCGGTCGGAGATGATCGGCATGTAACCGCCACCCGCGATGCAGTCGCCGAAGACTCCTGCGATTTGCGGAACGCCTGCCGCGGCTAGCTCCGAGTTCTTCTTGAAGATATGCCCGGCACCCGTGCGTCCGGGGAAGGAGCGGCTCTGTTCGGGCAAGAAAAGCCCGGAGCAATCAACGAGATAGATGACAGGCAAGCGCAAGCGCAATGCCATCTCTTGACCGCGTTGGATCTTCTCGGAGGTGAGCGGCCACCAGGAGCCGGAGGCCACGGTGTTGTCATTTGCGATGATCATCGTCCAGCGGCCTTCCACAAGGCCGAAAGCGGTAACGACGCCAGCGCCGGGTGATGCGAGCTTGCCAAACTTGCGTCCATGGTTGACGAATGTGCCGACTTCGCGAATCTCGGTGCCGTCGTCTGTCAACAACTCGATGCGTTCGCGTGCTGTCAGTTTGCCCTTGGCATGAACGCGATCTTTGTACTTCTCGCCCCAACCTCCGTGCACCTTGGTGCGCTCTTCGTCGAGCAGTGCTTCGCGTGCGCTGAGCGTCTCGCGGTTTTTCTTGTATGTCTTATCGTCCATAGCCGCATCACGCGGCACGCCGATCGAAGTCAAAGGGACCTTAGCCATGAAAAGTTCTTGTGCGGTGCCGTTAACCGGCGGTGGGGGCTCCGGCTTCCCAGCCGGGGATGGATGCGGTGTCGTAGTCGCCTTTTCGGAAGGCTTCGCTGGAAAGCACGGCGACGTGCAGCGGCAAGGTGGTGGCCACGCCTTCGATGCGCGTGGCGGCCAGGGTATTGAGCATGGTCTCGATCGCTTCGGCACGCGTATCGCCGTAGGCGATCAGTTTGGCGAGCAGCGAATCGTAGTAGGGGGGTACTTCGTCTCCCTGTTCTAGGTGCGTGTCCACGCGTAACTTGCCCGGTCCGATGTCAGTCGGGAGTTCAAATACGTCAAGCTTGCCGGGTGTCGGACGGAAGTTGTTCGTGGGGTCCTCGGCGTTGATGCGGCACTCGATAGAGGCACCTTTGCAAGTCACATCTGCCTGCGTCATGCCGAGCGATTCGTTGGCGGCAATGCGCAGTTGCTCCTTGACCAAGTCGATGCCCGTCACAACTTCAGTGACCGGGTGCTCGACCTGCAAGCGCGCATTCATCTCCATGAAGTACATTTGCCCGTCGGGCGCGCGCAGGAATTCAACGGTTCCAGCGCCGGAGTAACCAATGGAGGCAGCGGCCTGGGCCGCGCGCTGGCCAAGTTCTGAACGCTCCTTGTCGCTAAGCACTGGGCTCGGCGACTCCTCGATCAACTTCTGGTGGTTGCGTTGGACTGAACACTCACGATCGCCAAGGTGTACGGCGTTACCAAAATTGTCCGCCAGAATCTGAAATTCGATATGCCGACCGCCGGTCAAGTAGCTCTCCATATAGAGGGCACCGTTGCCAAAGGCAGCCAATGACTCTGCAGAAGCTTGCGACCAGGCGTTCGCTAATTCATCGGGCGCATAGCAACGTCGCATGCCGCGACCGCCGCCCCCAGCGTCTGCTTTCAGGATCACCGGAAAGCCGATGCTCTCGGCAACTGCTTTCGCTTCCTCCAGAGTTTCAAGCAAGCCATCGCTTCCGGGAATTCCCGCAAGGCCAGCAGCCTTCATCGCCGTCTTAGCAGGAATCTTTAAGCCCAAGCGTTCCATGATGCCCGGGCCCGGGCCGATGAAGGTCAAGCCGTGCTGCGAACAGAGCGCTGCGAAGACCGAGTTCTCCGCCAGGAATCCCCAGCCGGGATGTACGGCAGAGCAGCCTTCTTGAACCGCCGCTTGGATGATTCGGTCTGTCCTCAGGTAAGAATCGCGCGGAGCCGACGGGCCTATACAAACAACTCTATCGAGCTGGCGCGTCCAGGAAGCATTGAGATCGGCTTCCGAGGCTATGCCGACGGTTCGAATACCGAGCTCGCGCGCAGCGCGCGCAACGCGTACGGCGACTTCGCCGCGATTGGCGATTAAGAGGCTGCGAAACATGAGTAAGGGGTTGAGATCTTGTGGGGTGGGGTCGCACAGGATACTTGTCCTAAAAGGACTGCGACAGCCCCGTTTGATGGAGCCTCAAGAATCCCACACAGATTCGGCACCAGCAGCTGTTCATGGTCCATTCTGAGGCCTTTCGCGTCCCCGTGAGGCAACGATTGGTTTGCAACTTCTAGGACAGCTGGAGCTAAGATCTGCTGATGAATTTCCTCTCGCAGGCTTTCGTGGGATTCGCTGCCATCTCGTCCATGAGCATTGTGTCCCCGTGTGCGGAGGATGACGGGACTGAACTTTGGCTCGCGCGTCTAACTTCCGGTTCCGCCGCCGAACGAGAGGGTGCGCAGCGCTGGCTTGGAATTCACTTGCGAGAATCAGACTATCCGCTCTTGGCGAGGTATGCCGGTGATGCTGACGCAGAGACCTCAAGGCGCTTAGCTTCCGCACTCTCCTCGGAGGATCGCCATCTTGGGCTCACGATCTTCCTGCAGAATGAAGTGGACGAATCCTTGTCGGCGCTGGGCCGGCTGGCATTTGACGACCTGTTGAGCAGTTGGTGTCCGGGGGCCCTGGACAAGTCGGTCTCACGTCACACGGTAGAGCGCCTGCTGGACGATCACGTGGGCCGTTCCTTCGCGGTCTCCGAGCAGTTGATTATGACGGATGCCGTTGTAGATCGTTACTCGCGCCTCTTGGATCTCGGAGTTCCAGTTGTTCTGAGCCCAGATCAAGTGGGGACCGAGGCGAAGATCCATGAATTCGAGGGCAGCATGCTCGACGTCATGACGGAGCTTTGCAGTGAGAATGGCCTGACTTACCGCGGTGTCGGTGATTGGGCGGGGGAGGAACCGAGCAGGACATCTTGGATCATGGTCAGCGCTAAGCGCAGTTCGCGGTCGAAGAGTGGTGGGGAGCAAATCGCAGAATGGTGCGACATCATCGAGGCGGGTGCACCGAGTGCGGCTGCTTGCGCTCGAGCGCTGGGCGCTTGTGGGTGGCCGGCTGCCTTGCGTTGGCTCGATCAGAGATGGGCGGAACGCGGCGATGAGAGTGCTCTAGAAGGTCTATTGACGGCGGCAGCATTTGGTCGCGTAGGTCGCAGTCTCCAAGAACCTGCGGCGCGCGCGATGTTGCTAGCGCGTTCGGAAGCTGCTACGAGTCGCCTGCAAGCGGAACGAATTGCGCGTGCCTTAATCGGAGCTGGGGCGATGACTACCGGTGGTGAGCTGAGAGCCGCCGAATTGTTGGATAGTTGGGCGACCCTGGACAATCGGCAGCGTTGGATTCGGCTCTATATCATTGAAGGGCAACGCGCCGGTGCCGAGAGTGTGCGTAATTTTGTGCGGGCTATGGTTTTGAACCCACAGCCGATGGCTCCAGCTTTGCGCTTCCAAGCGATGCGCGCATTGGCTGCGCTACCGGAGCGAGAGGCCGTATCCATCGTCATTCCTAACCTTGAGATGCTGGCCGTTTGGGCGAAAGCGAACGGGCACGAGCGGGATCTCTTGGTCCTTCTAGACGCACTCAGTGCGGAGGTTGGCGAGCTTGGCTTTGGTGCTGGTTCTGCGCAAGATCGGCTACTCCTGCGCTGGTACTTGCGCAAAGGTGAAGCAGAGCGGGCAGCAGCTATTTTGATTCGGTGTGTCGCGAGGTCAAGTACGACGGAACGTGCAATCCTCAGCGATCAGATGCTTGCTTGGCGCGTCGAGGTGGGGCCGCGCTTGTTGGAAGCGAGCGTTGAATTGGCTCTATCGGAATTGTCAGGTTCTGAACTCATGACGGTGACCGAAGTGGCGCTCTTGGGTGGTTGCCTAAACCGGAACTATCACGAGGCGATCTTCGACCGGATTGTTCGAGAGCCCCAGCTTACTGCTCAGGAATTTGAAGAGCTCGGTGCGCTAGTCGCTGGTCCCCGAGGTGGAGCTGCGCAAGCTTTGCTCGAACAAGCCCTTGCGCAGCCCAATCAAATCGATCCGTTGGCTCGCAATGGCTTGGTGCTTGGACTAGAGCGAGCGCTTAGGACCTTGCGCGCCAGTGGGCAGTCCGAGAGGGCGAATGCAATGATTCAGTCCGTTTGGCGGGTGGTAGCGCCAAAGTCGTCCGTATGGCATGAAGGCCTAAACTCCAAGGTTTGGCCGCAAGAGGGTTCGGGCTTGCCGATTGACCTGTCTCGACTTGAACGAAGGATCCCTGCGGAGTTCTAGCCGCAAAAAGGGCGCGCGACGAACCACCACAGTTTCAGAGCCGTGTTTAGAGCCCCAGCAAAAAAACTGGTCAGGGGAGACTCCACCAAGGATGGCGAAAGGGTCAGTGGTCCGCCAACCAGTAGTTCGCGATCAGGAACTTTCCTCTGGCCCTGTATTGTTCGTCGTTGCGCCATAATGATCTTGCGAGCACGCATGAAATCAATCTTGCCCTGCACGTGCTGCTTGAAGTGACCCTTCATGATTACGAATAGGAGCCAGATGAGTTCATAGAGCAAGAGGCCCGGCAGAATACAGACGAGGGTTCTTGCCGAGTAACATTTGGCGATCATGCGCCAACGATTGACGGAGTGAAGGTAAGCACGTCGCTGCGGATAGCCGCCGCCGCGAAAGGATAGGCCCTGGGTGCCGCCGCGATGGAGCACGATAGCGTCTTCCACTATAAGCAGCCTGTGTCCAAGGAGGCGCAAGCGATAGGACAGGTCGGCGTCCTCAGCGAGATAGAAGAAGTCTTCGTCATAGCCGCCAGCTGCCAGGACCGGATCGCGGTCCATCAGGACGCACATCGCAATCAGCCCTTGTGCTTCGATGACACCTCGCCCTTCGGCCTTTGCAAGTGGGCTATAGAAGTTGCGCAGTGAGAACAAGCCAACGTAGTGGAAGTTCGCACCATCGTAGTGGATGCGCTGCGGATCGTTGTGAATCACGCTACGCACTTGAGCGATGATCGCATCAGGTTCTGCCTGCAATGCGGCGCGCAATTTCGTCAGGACATCGGGCCTAAGGACGGTGTCGTTATCGACGGCCAGAACGAAGCGATGGTTGGCTGCTCGGAGACCCGCATTGCGCGCGCCGCAGGGTCCGCCATTCTCGGGCATCTCCAGTACGCGAACGGTGGGGTAGTTCTCGCGGACAAGCTTGAGACTCTCATCCGTCGAGGCGTTATCAACCACCAAGACTTCGTCAAACCCTTCCTGGATGAGGATTGAGTCCAAGCAGTCCGCGATGTACTCCGCGCCGTTGTAGTTGCAAACGACGACGCTAACGCCGCCTATGTCTCTTTTGCCATTCACCGCGCTGGGATGATAACGATTGCAGACTGTTTCCCCTTCAGGCAATCGAGAACACCCGTTCCAGCCGAAGCCGAAGCGGGTGTTCCCTTGCGTTCGCGGGCTCTTAGGGCACGAAGTTCAACGAAAGTCCGTTCGACAAGTTGAAGCCCGGGCCGTTGAAATCCGGGCCGCGCTACCCCAGTTGAAAGTTTCAGTCGGAACCCGCTGTGATAGCGCCGCCGCCGGAGTTGAAGGGCGACAGGTTGTAATCTACGGAGTATGAGGCGTTGCCGAATACATCAACGATCTGCACGAGCCAGTTGCCGGAAAGGCCGGCAGTGCATGCGTTGAGCCAGGATCCGTTCGTGAGCTTGATCACGTTGGCGCCGTTCACGCCGCCGTTGCCGTCGCTAACCATGCTCGGACAGAGGGGCTGGCTGTCATTGGCGAAGAGGGTCCCGATGAACGGTTTGGAGGTGATGAGCACCTCACCGGGCAGGATGCCGACGCGCAGAATTTCGGCGGGCAGGTGTTCTGGAGGGATATTACAGGACGGAGCCTGCCTCCTCACCAGCAACAAAGCAGGGACAGACGGCGGAGCCCGAGCCTGTCCAAACCGCGCGGGCCGGTTCTTCTGGGCATTGAGCAGATGCGCTCAAAAATAGGAGAAGGAGCGCCGCCAGGGCACTGGCGAAACGCACCGGGGCAAACAGATACATGCTGTGGATCTTCTCTCTTGAAATCGCTCGAAATGCCGTGATTACGGCCTATTACATCAATTGAAGGTGTCGGGAAGACGTTCCCTGTCAACGCACCTTTTTCGCCCGAGGCGCCGTCGAGTGATTTTTGATGCGAATGACCCCCGAAACCAGTCTCAGGGGGTTGGGTTCAGCTTGGGGCTTGGTACCTGTGTGGTCGAAGAGCACGATAGTAAGACTATGTCCCAGATTGAGCCCAACATGAACGTTCCCGCCCCCGAATCAGTAGCCCCAGAGACCGAAGTCAACGCAGGCCTTCCACTCGCGCCCCGTAATGGAACGCCGGGTGTTGTGACCTCGGAGGAGATCCAAATGATCTTCGAATCACGCGGCACGATTGCGGAGCAGTTTCGAGCCTTGCGGAACTCGATCACTGCATTGAATCCTGATGGGGCACCGCGCACCATCGTGATAGCCAGCGCGGTGGAAGGTGAAGGCAAAACCGTGGCCGCGATCAATTTGGCGATCGCATTAGCGGAGCTACCGGGAAACCAAGTGCTTCTCGTCGATGCTAACCTTCACGACCCCGCGGTCGAGAGCTACTTTGGAGATGAGTGTTATCGCGGGTTAGCGGATATCTTGTCCGGGAACTGCATGTTGGATGCGGCGATCCAAACGACAAGCATTCCCAATGTGTCGATCATGAGCGCCGGCGAGTTGCCAGACAACCCATCCAAGATGATGGGCTCGGAGCGTACGCGCGTTGTGCTGAACAACCTGAAACAGAGATTCTCGTACGTGTTGATCGATACGCCCGCAGTCTTATCTTGCGGGGATGCGAGTCAACTCGGCGCTCTCGCGGACGGCATAATTCTGGTTGTCAAAATGGGGGATACGGCTAAGCATCTAGTCGAGCAAACCTACAACCAGCTCGAGACTCTTGGTGGCAATGTGCTTGGGACATGCCTGACTAGTGGCCGATCCGGTACTTTGAAGAAGAGCAAGAAGAAGAAGAAGAGGCGAAAGTAAGCCTCATATCAGCTAGCCTCTGTGGGTGTCCGAACCCTCACTTGAGATAGAACGCAAGACGGGTGCCGCTGGGTCGGCGGTTCTGCGATTGCGTGGGGCTTGCTTGCTCTCCAACGCCGATCATTTTTGGCGTGCGATGCAGCGCGAGCTGAAGGTAGGCAGAGGCTTTGACCTCGACTTGTCTGACTTGACTCAATTGGACGGCGCAAGTGCAGCGCTCTTGCAGTCGCTTCGCAAGCAAGGCGAGGCCAGCGGTCTTCAGGTCGATCTTCACGGAGGATCCTTGGAGGTCCGACGCATGCTGGACCTGTACGATTGCGAGCGCGGGGCCAATTGCTCGATATCGACGCCCCGGCGTGTGGGATTCTTTGAGCAGGTCGGATTGGCCGCGAGAGACAGCGTCGAGGCTCTACGCGACATGTTTGCCTTTGTCGGGGAATTGGCGATCTCATTACGCAGAGCGTTCGCCGAGAAGGGGTCGGTGAATTGGAGTTCAATTCCCGGGCTGATGGAACGTGCTGGAGCGGATGGCGTACCGATCGTGATCTTGATCAACTTCTTGGTTGGTCTGATCATTGGCTTGCAAGCCGCCTTTCAGTTGGAGCGTTTTGGAGCTGGGCTTTTCATCGCAGACATGGTGGGCCTCTCCACCGTTCGCGAGATGGCGCCCTTGATGACAGCGATTGTAGTTGCTGGACGATCGGGGGCAGCCTATGCCGCGGAGCTCGGAACGATGAAAGTCAATCAAGAGATTGACGCTCTGTGGACCATGGGGTTTGACCCGCAACGATTCTTGGTTCTACCCAGGTTGATCGCTCTGGGGAGCGTCGTCCCGATCCTAACGCTCTTCTCGATGTTCGTTGGAATCTTTGGCGGCTTGATCGTGGCTGTGCAGCGATTGAATATCACGACACTGGCGTACTTCACACAATTGCAATCCGCACTATCCCTTGGGGATCTCGTTGGCGGCTTGATAAAGAGCGCGGTGTTTGCAGTGACCATCACGTTGATCTCATGTCAGCGCGGCTTGGGAACGCGCGGCGGCGCCGCAGGCGTTGGACGATCTACAACCTCGGCTGTCGTCATCACGCTCTTCTGCTTGGTTGTGCTCGACGCACTCTTCACCTTTTTCTTCAACGTTTTCGGAGTGTAGAGCGGTGGAAGATAAAACAACAGACGGCACACAGATCGCCATTCGCGTCAATGACCTCTCGATTGGTTACTCGGGAGTTGCAATCCAGGAACACCTGACCTTCGACGTGCCTATGGGGTGCATCTTTGTGATCCTCGGCGGCAGCGGCTGTGGAAAGACAACTTTGCTGCAAACTCTGGTTGGGCTTCAGGCACCGATTCGCGGTGCAATGGACTTGTTGGGCCAGGGGCCGGCAGACTTAGACAACGGCTTGCCTCCCTTTGGTGTTGCTTTTCAAGCGGGCGCACTCTTGGGGTCCATGACACTTCTCGAGAACGTTTCACTTCCTATGCATCGTTGGACAGATCTACCTGCGGATGCGATCGAGGCCCTGGCAGCAGCGCGCTTAAGGATCGTCGGGCTGGCAGGTTTCGAACAGCACCTACCCGCAGAGGTTTCCGGCGGAATGCTGAAGCGCGCTGGCATCGCGCGCGCCCTCGCCATGGAGCCGCGCATGTTATTTCTAGACGAGCCTAGTGCCGGATTAGATCCGGTGACTTCCGCTGAGCTCGATGAAACTTTAGTCTCTCTGCGTGATGATCTTGGAGTGACGACGGTGCTCGTGACCCACGAGTTGCCCAGTATCTTTCGCACTGCAGACCTGTGCGTGATGCTCGACCGCGATGCGCGTGGCATCATCGCAGCAGGGAACCCTGGCGCATTACGAGACAACAGTACTGATCCCCGCGTTCAAGCCTTCTTCAACCGTAAGTCAGGTAACCACTGAGCCATGTCCGTTTCGAATACTAACCATTGGAAGCTTGGATTCTTCGTGACCCTGGGCGTCAGCCTGACGGTTGGAGCTTTGATGTGGCTCGGCATTAGCCAGCTGCAGCGCAAAACAACTCCAGCCTACTTCTACTTCAGCGAGAGCGTGAGTGGACTAGAGGTTGGGTCTAAGGTCGAGTTCCTCGGCGTAGAAGTCGGCCGCGTCGAAGCTGTCTTCCCTGCTCCCGATCGCCGTCACGTTGAGGTGCGCGCGGGTATCTATGTGGATACCTTGGAGTCCTGGGGCATCTCACCAAACACCAATGATGATAGGCAGATTGCTGGCCAGAGCTTCGTCTCCGAAGACGTTCGTGGTCAGTTGGTGACGAGTGCGTTGACCTCTGTCTCCTTCATTCAAATCGACCTCTTTGCTGCTTCAAAGTATGAGGTAAAGAAGTACACCTTCCCGATTCCGTGGGAAACGATTCATACGGTGCCTTCGACGATGAAGAGTTTCGAGAGTGGCTTGATGGGCGCGCTCGACCAGTGGCCAAAGGTCGCCGGTCGCGCGGTCGATGTCCTTACGCGAATCGACGACGGCTTGCTGGCGATTGACTTTGGCAAGATCAATGCAGATTTGATCAGCATGATGGAAAACGCCGATGACTTGCTCGTCAAGCTGGAGACTTCGCCATTCGTAGATGGAGAGTCATCGACAATTCATGAGTTAGAAGCGACCCTGGTGGAAGTGCGGGGCATGATCGCCGACATGCGCGGCAAGCAGGGAGCTGTCGAACGCCTGGTCAGTGGGATTGTAGGAATGACTGGGGCAATCCAAGCTGATTTCGATGGCTCGGACTTTCCTGCTGCAGTGCTTTCGGTTGAAGCCGCTGGCAGTGGCTTGGGAGAGACGAGCCAAGAGGTCACTCAGTTGGCCCGCGACATGCGTGATAGCCTTGCACAACTCGATGCAACCCTGCGCGCGATCCAAGACATAGCCAATCTCTTGGCGCGCGATCCCGGTGCGCTCATGCATGGTAAATCCCCTTCACCGACAATTCAGCCCAAGTAGAGTTCCGTGAAACAAAGCCAGACCCTTTGCGCCTTCGTCTGCGCCACACTTCTTTCTGCTTGCATCAGCAAGGAGTCGGTCGAAGCGGTGCACTACTTTCGGCCAGAGCTGACTCAGCTCGAATTGCAGACTGCGCAGGTCCAAAAGCCCTTGCGCATCGAGACCGTGACTGCGCCGGTTGAAATCGGATCGCGCATCCTGTGGCGCATCTCTTCAACTGAGCTGGTGCCAGACGAGAATAATTTGTGGGCTCGGCGTCCGGAAGAGCTGCTCGACGAGCGCCTGCGCGATCTGCTCTTCGGAGGTAGCTTCTACTCGTCAAGGTCGGCTGTGGACCCGGCATTAAGGGTTCGCCTGGTGCGCCTTGAGGGGGATATGAGCGGGGCTTTGGAGGCGAGTGTTGAGCTGATCGTAACTCTGCGCACGAGTGACGCTGGCGATCAGCGCGCCCGCATCACTGCCCGCGAACCCCTGTCTAGCAAGAATGCAGAAGGGCTCGCTGCAGCAATGGGTTTGGCTTTGAGCGAGGCCGCTTCGCTGACGGAAACGTGGGTTTTGGCGCAGAAGTAAGCGCGCGCTCTCAGCCCTTCGGTCTGCCAAAGGGCAACACGCCAGTGATCGACTTTGCAATCGTCTTGGGCGTGCGCAGGGGCCTCCCGGCGCGTGCGCTGCGCAGGATCTTTCCCAGGTGCAGGCGTTCCCACTCCAGCGCTCGTGGGTAATCGCAGTAGAGGTTCTCGCGCGAGAGGAACTTGGGCCCGTGGTGCCGCATGCGGCCGCCCGTGTCACGCTCGGAGGGAACTGCCGCGTGCAGAAGCTCGTGGAAGAGAACGTAACGGACGAACCAGGCTGGAACGACTTCTTGGTCGAGTACCGGATGGATGCGCACGATGCGTGCGGTTGGATTGAAGCTGCCAAGCTGTAAGCGCCCGCGAGTCTGACTCTTTCCACGTCGCCCCCATGTCAATGGGGGGGCGGGACTGGCGGCGCTGAAGTCCGAGATGAACTCCGTCTCCAGAAGATGCGCGGCAAGCGAGTCAAGGTCGTGCACATCGCCCTGCGCCTTGATGTGAATCTGCCGCGGTGTGCGCGCCGGCAATTCGCGGATGGCGAGTTCCATCCAACCGGAGAGCTCGTGATTGGCGCGGCGTGCGCGACGCCCAACGCGGATCCAGCTGGTCAGGTCGGCACGAATCTCTGGCGGAGCGTCCGCGAAGACCGCGTGCAGCCGCACGATCCAACCTTTTGCCAAGCCAGGCTCTTCGCGGAGTTCCGCGGGCCGTGCATGGCGCAATTGAATCGGCGTGCTACGCGAGCGGCTAAATTCCACTCGCACTGTGTAGCCGAGGGAAGCAGAAAGCTCCGCTCCCCATTCGGCCGCGCTCAATGCCATCGCTTACTGCGCGACCTTCAGCTCGAAGCGCAATGCCTGGCCGTCGGAGACATTGACCACTTGGGCGTTGTCGTTCTCCGCGAGGATCTCGCCGAAGAAGTCGGCGGGCCCACTGGTCTTGACAGCCGTCAGCTTGTACTTGCCCGGATAGATGTTGGGGACCACGTATTTGCCCCCGCTACCCGACTTGGTCTCGTAGCTGTGAGGGGTGCCTTGATTACCTTCCGGGTTCAGGCGAATCTTCGCGCCGACCACGGGGCGGCCAGCTAGATCAATGACCGAACCTGAGATCTCGCCTCCCTTGATCATCACGATGTCGCCGATGTTTGTTTCGTTGCCTTCGGTGACCAACGTGTCCACCATCGAGAACTCGCAGAAGCCTGAAGCGCGAATACGTAACTGGTAGGTCTCCGGTCGTAGCATCTTCAAGCGGAACTTGCCCGCGTCGTTGCCGGTGGCCGCAGCCTTGGTGATGTTGGTCGGGAACTGATCACCAAGCGCACGATCGAATAGGTTATTTGTCCATGTGTTGTCGTGGGTCTCGACGCGCGGGCGTCCGACAGGGTTGCCTTCACCATCAACAACGCGGCCGATGATACTGCCGCCTTGAGTCATCTGAATCGTGACGCCACTCATGCCCTGGCCCATGGTGAAGCGGAACTCCTCCGAGAAACCAGGTGCGTAGCCTTCGGCGATTGCTTGAACTTTGAATGTGCCTGACTGCGGACACTCAATCGAGTAGCTGCCGTCTTCGCTCGCCATCGGGTAGCTCTTACCTATTAGCGACGTGACCGTATTGCCCTGGTGGACTTGGCGTAGTTGCACTTCGAAGTTAGTGGGGAGTTCGCCGGCGGAGACGACCAAGCGTCCGTTGACCATGCCTTGTTCTTCGAGTTCGAGGACCAAGCCTGATCCACCGGTTTGAACCCTAGTTTCCTGGAGGCGGCGGAATCCGTCGGCGCTAACCGCCAACGTGTACTTGCCGGCCGCGAGGTGCTCAAGGCAGAAGTCGCCATTCTCATCGGTGTAGACCTGATCGCGACACTGACGATTGGTGTTCGAGAAGCTGATGCCGAGCACCTTAGCATTGGCGACAGGGCCGCCGGCTTTGCTCGTGACTTTGCCGCAGATCATCTCCGCGATTTCCATTGTGACGTCCGTGGTGAGCGGCTCTTCATCGCGGAAGACAAGGCCGCTCTTACTTTGATTCGCGTAGCCTTCAGCTGTGATTTGCAAACGTCGGTTGCCGGCTTCGACGTTCGAGATCATGTACGTGCCGTCGCTCTCCGAAGTGACCAGCAAGCTGTCGGGGGAGGGCGTATCGTTGAACTGACCGAAGAGACCCTCAAGGGTTACTTGCGCGCCAGGAACCGGGTTGCCCGCGGTATCCATGATTGTTCCGGAGAGGGATGCGCCCAAGGACAGGATGATGTCGGGTTGGGTCGATGTGCCCATCGAATCCACTGATACCGGGGACATTTCTGCGCGACAGTAGTGTTCTGCATCGGCTTCAACCGAGTACTGATCCCAAGGCTCGATGTTCAGGAAGGTGTACTCACCTTCAGCGTCGCTCGTGGTGAAACGATCCTTGGAACGATCCATCGGCTCGTTTTGGAACATCATGCCGCCGAGACCGGCGCGCGTCAGTGTCACCTTGGCGCCCGCTAGCGGCTTAAAGTCGGGCGAGAGCACGCGACCGCTAACTGAGTTGGCGAACTGCTCTGACGTGAGCGGGGCTTCGTCGACACGCTCGCTGGTTGTTGCAGCGATAGGCACCGTGTTGCGTTCGGCCCCAGTCGCGCTTTGCAAGTCCGTCGGCTTGTCTTGCGTGGGGCTTGTTGTCGCCGGTCCCTGACTGATCGAATCAATTTCGGCTTGGGAGCCGTCTTGATCGCTGCTAAACAGTGTGAAGAAGAGGACGCCAACAGCGACAATTACGAAAAGAAGAACTCCGAGAGGTTTCATCGAGATTCAGAGGGGTCCCAGAGCATGGGCCCGGATGGCTTGGTGTCTTGAAGGGGCGCTTGTGACCGACAATGGGCACAAGGAGTGGACGGACGACGCACCGGGAAGTTCCTTCCCATGAAGTGGAATCCACCCCATGCGGTAAATGCGGGAATTGTCTCGTCTGTGTACGTCAGGATGTTGCGGGGACCGCAGCTGTCGATTCTTGCTCAGCAGGGCCAGGCCACCACGATTGCAGGAGGAGCTGCGTTCCGAGGAAGTAAGCAAAGAGCACCTGGTCGAAATCTATCCGGCGATGGACGTTGATTTGGCAGTTGCGTTGGAAAGGGCGCGCGCTGATGCGGGCCAATTCTCCGGTCTTGGGCGCCATTAGGCGCCAGCCGCGACGAAACCCCGAAAGGGAGATCATTCGCAAGGCCTTGCTTCCTGTGGAGAGATTGACCACCCGAGCGAAAAAGCTCCAGCGCAATGCCGATCCCAACCATTCACGGTGTTCGGTCCAGAGGGAAAACTGGGACCCGAGGATTCCAGGATCCCGCCGGAAGACGAGGACTTCGCCCTTGGCCGGCGTGTACTTTCCGGAGACCACGATTCCGATTAGGTTGCGGCGGAGTTTCAAAGTCCCTAGAACCTCGTCGCCCTCACGAAACTCGTGGGAGCTGTTCCAGAAACCAGAAACGTGGGTGGAGTATGCTTTGGACTTGCTCTTGTCAGCCATGGGCGTCGCCGGCGCTGGTAGAAATAAGGAATGGCCGGGCGGAAATGTTAACGCGCGAAGGACCCGGGCGGGGCCTTTGCAGTTATTTCGGCCAAATCCTTGCTGGGCTTTTGGGCCTAGCAGCTTCCTAGGACCAATTAGGGCAAAATTCCGGCCCAGATGAGACTAGCGCTGGATGCCTAAAAGAGGGCGCTGAGGAGATCGGGCAGTGAGGCGCCGTCCTCTTGACAGGGCTCGCAGTGATTGTTTTCGGAGGATGGCCGATGACTGCACCCATCGCAATTGCTGAGCTTGGCAAGCGCGAAACCGATCTGGGTCTTCTGTGTCTCCAACTTGGAGATTTGCTCCTGAATCAGTCGCTTTTGCTCGGATATGGCAAACTTGACTCGCTGGAAGAGCTGCTCGGGGGAAGAGCCTTCTTCGCGCGTGTTGAGTAGCTTGGCGATGTCTTCAAGCTGCAGTCCGAGCTGCTGTAGATCCCAAATCAAGCGCACCCGATTGACGTCCGTGGGCCGGTAATAGCGAAATCCGCCATCACTACGCCCCGCAGGGGTCAAAAGCCCGATCTCCTCGTAATAACGGAGGGTTCGAAGGTTGGTCTTCGCCACACGGGCGAAATCGCCAATTTTGAGTAGATCGTCGGGCATTCTCATGGGGGCCGGGGCTTGTTCAGCGCCTGATTCAAGGTTAACCCTTCCGCGAAGGTTCTGATGGTCTTTTTTGGAGGCAAACTCTCGAGGGCCCGCTAATGGGCCTGTCAGGGGGCGCAGACCACGGATTCCCGCGTAGACTGTCGCGACTTCCGCCGCGAGGCGCCCCAAAAGTTACAAGACAGTCTGACCGACTAACAGGCGATGGACCACATTCGACTCGACTACCAAAACGTCATGGCCGACGCGATCGGCACCCAGCATGGACTCCGCGACGAGCAGCTCGCGGAGCTATCCGGTCGCGCCCAGGAGGCGCTGGCCGCTGTGCAGGCCAGGCGCACGACGGATCTCCGTTGGCTTGATTTACCCAGTGCGAAAGAGGTTATCGATGACATCCAAACCTACGCGGATTCGGTCCGGGGTAAGTTTCGCAATGTTGTGGTGCTCGGCATCGGAGGTTCCGCCTTGGGCAACACTGCGCTCTTCTCCGCATTATGTAGTCCCTATCACAACGATAGCCCGCCGGGAGATTCGCCGCGATTGTTCGTCCTTGATAACGTCGACCCCGACCTCGTCGGCGAGTGGATCGAACACTTTGATCCGGTGGAGACGCTCTTCAATGTGATCTCCAAGTCAGGTGGTACAGCAGAGAC